>JABMNB010000386.1 GCA_013205335.1 Rhodospirillales bacterium | reverse complement strand
TTGATGGAGCGCCTCGTCGACCCGAGCTACCGCGCGCGGCCCCAGCGGGCGATCGCCTTCACCATCGAAGCCTGGGACATCAACTGCCGGCAGCATATCGTGCCGCGCTATAGCGAAGCCGAAATCGCGCCTGCGGTCGACCAGCTCACCCGGCGCATCAAGGAACTCGAAGAGGAAGTGGCGCGGCTGAAGGGGCCGCAATAGGCACGGTCTTTGCTTCCCCGGTTTCGAACAGGGGGAATTGCCTATGAAAAAGTCAAAGATCGCCGTCCTCAACCGCCGCACCGTTCTCGCCGCTGCCGGCGCCGCCACGGCGGCACTCGCCGCGCCGCGCATCCTGCGCGCCCAGGGGAAGGAACTCGTGGTCGGCGGTGCCGCCAGCCACAAGAATTTCGTCGAGACCATCATCGCGCCCGTCGTCGAGAAGAAGTTCTCCTGCAAGGTCGTGTTCGAAGGCTCGCGCTCGCTGGTCAACCTCGAGAAGATGCAGAAGAACAAGGACAAGCAGTACCTGTCGGTCGTCATGATGGACGATCCGGTCATGATCCCGGCCGTCGCCGAGGGCCTGCTCGATCCGCTGACGGCCGCCAGGGTGCCAAACCTCGCCGCCCTGAAGCCGGGCACGATCCACATGGACGGGATGTGGTGCAACTACCTCCAGCCCTGGCTCGGCATTGCCTACAATCCGAAGGCCATGAAGACCGCCCCGGTTTCGTGGGCCGATACCTATGATCCCAAGTACAAGGGCCGCGTGATCCTGCCGTCGCTGCAGAACACCGAAGGTCTCGCCAACCTGTTCATGGCGGCCTTCCTCGCCACCGGAAAGCCGATGGCCGAGGCGCAGAAGGACACCGACGCCGCCTTCAAGAAGCTGGTGACCATCAAGCCCAACCTGCTGACCGCTTACACGCAGATGCCGCAGGCCTACAACCTGCTGGAACAGGGCGAAGGCTTCATGATCTCGAGCGCGATCTCGCAGGTCGCGCTGGAGCGCAAGGCCGCGGGCGCGCCGGTCGAGATCGCCGTGCCCAAGGAAGGCATCTTCGCCATGCCGTCGGGCGTCGCCCTCGTGAAAGGCGGGCCGCAGCCGGAACTGGCCGCAGGCTACATCAACGAGATGATCGGGCCGGAGGTCCAGACCAAGCTGTCGGTCGCCACCTTCTCGCTGCCAACCAACAAGGACACGCCCGTGCCGGCCGGGGCGCCGACCAACGCGACCATTTTCGGCATCGACTGGAAGTTCGTCGCCGAAAATCGCGCCGACTGGGTCAAGCGCTGGGACCGCGACATGGCCATGTAGTCGAGAGGCCGCGTCGTGACCTCAGACTCATTCCTCGATGTCGCCGGAGCCGAAAAGGCCTTCGGCGGCATCACCGTGCTGGGCGGCGTCGACCTCAAGGTCGCCGCCGGCGAGTTCATATCGCTGCTGGGACCGTCCGGCTGCGGCAAGACCACCTTGCTGCGCATCGTCGCCGGCCTGCTGGCGGCCGACCGCGGCGCCATCCGGCTCGACGGCGAGGAGATCGGCGCCAAGCCCCCGCATCGACGCGATGTCGGCGTCGTCTTCCAGAACTATGCGCTGTTTCCCCACCTCTCGGTCTCAGAGAACATCGCCTTCGGCCTCAAGGCACGAAGGCACCCGGCCGCCGAAATCGCGCCGACGGTTCAGCGGTTCCTCGAGCTGGTGCATCTCACGGACTTCGCCGACCGCTCCGTGCGCGCCCTCTCGGGCGGCCAGCAGCAACGCGTCGCGGTAGCCCGAGCGCTTGCCGTGCAGCCCAAGCTGCTGCTGCTCGACGAGCCCTTCTCCGCGCTCGACCGCAAGCTGCGCGAAAACATGCAGATCGAGCTGCGCCGCCTGCTGCGTGAACTGGGCATCACCGCCGTCTTCGTGACGCACGACCAGGACGAGGCGCTCACCATGTCCGACCGCATCGCGGTGATGAACAAGGGCGCGATCGAGCAGCTTGCGGTGCCGTCGACGATCTACCGCTCACCCGCGACCGCCTTCGTGCTCGAATTCGTGGGCCTCTCCTCGCGGCTCTCAGGCACCGTCGTGGGCCAGGACTACGATCAGGTCGTCGTCGACACGGCCTTCGGCCCGCTCCGTGCGCCGGGCAGCTTCGTGCCGGGTGCCTCCGTCGTGCTCGCGGTGCGGCCCGAGCGGATCAAGGTGAATGCGCCCGGAGACTATGCGCTGGTCGGCCGTCTGCGCGACGCCGTGTTCCAGGGATCGAAGATCCAACTCCATTTCGAGACGCAGGGCAGCGACCAGCTCATGGTCGAGACAGCCGACCTTTCCGATGGCTTGCCGCCACCCGGCACCGAGATGCGGCTGGGCTGGGCCGTCGCCGACACGCTGATCTACCCGGCGCCATGACGACGAAAGCCGCGCCCTCGGCCTGGCGGGATCCCGTCGCCCTCCTGGCGGCGCCCGCCGTCATTTACCTGCTGGTCGTCTACGCTTTCCCGCTGCTCTGGCTGTTCATGAAGAGCCTGACCGGACCGGCCGGGCCGACGATCCAGCCATACATTTCGTTCCTGAGCGACCCTTTCAACTGGCGCGTCGTCGGCAACACACTGCGGGTCGCCGCCTGGGTGACGGTCGTCTGCTTCCTGATCGGCTACCCCGCCGCCTTCGCGCTGGCGCGCGCCGGCGCCGTCCTGCAGATCGTGATGCTGGTCTCGATCATCCTGCCGCTCTCGGTCGGCGCCGTGGTCAAGGCCTTCGCCTGGCAGATCGTCCTGCGCCGCGACGGCATCGTCTCGCAGACCCTGGTCGGCCTCGGCCTCTGGGACGAGCCGCAGCGACTCCTGTTCACCGAGACCGGCCTGGTGCTGGGGGCGGCCAACATCTTCCTGCCCTTCATGATCCTGCCGATCTATTCCGTCGTGAAGCTGATCGACCCGCGGCTGAGCGAAGCCGGCGCAACGCTGGGCGCCACGCCGCTCTACCGCTTCACCCATGTCACCCTGCCGCTCACCCTGCCGGGCATCGTCTCGGGCGTCGCCTTCGTATTCTCGATGAGCGTATCGATGTTCGTCATCCCCTCGCTGCTGATCGGCGACCGCTTCCAGACCCTGTCCACGCTGACCGGCCGGTCCTTCCTGCTGATGCGCAACGAGCAGCTCGGCTCGACCACCGCCGTCATCCTGCTGGTGCTTGCCGTGTCGATCGTCGTGGGCTCGACCTGGCTGGCGCGCCGCATCGGAGGCCGCAGCACATGACCGTCCTCGAGCGCGTCTCGCAATACGTCGTCTGGTTTATCGCGGGCTTCACCGTGATCTTCCTGATGACCCCGCTCATCGTCACCATCGCCGTATCGTTCGGTTCCTCGACGGTCTTCACCCTGCCGCCGCCCGACTGGTCGCTGCGCTGGTACGAGCGTCTCGCCGGCATGCGCGGACTCGTCCCAGCCCTCCTGGTTTCGCTGCAGATCGCTGCCGTCTCGACGGCCGTGGCCCTCGTCCTGGGCACGCTCTGCGCCATCGCCCTCGTGCGCGGCCGCTTCCCCGGCCGCGAGACGATCTCGACCTTCCTCGTCTCGCCGCTGATGCTGCCGGGCCTCGTCATCGGCATCGCCATGCTGCAGGGCTTCAAGACGATGGGTCTGCGCGACGTCTACGCCAGCCTGCTGGTCGCGCACGTGGTGATCACGCTGCCCTATGTCGTCCGCACCGTCGTGGGCGCGCTCTCGCTGTTCGACTTCTCGCTGATCGACGCGGCCCGCACACTCGGCTGTTCCTACCCGACGGCGCTGACGCGGGTCCTGGTGCCGGCACTCGCGCCGGCCTTCCTGACCTCCGGCATGTTCGCGTTCCTCGCTTCGATGGACAATTACCCGATCTCGATGTTCTTCACCGATGCCTGGACCAAGACGCTGCCCATCCAGATGCTGCAATATGTCGAGGAACGTCCCGATCCGACCATCGCCGCCATCTCCGCCGGCCTCGTGCTGCTCGCCATCGTGGCTCTCGTGATCGGCGACCGCCTCGTGGGCTTGCGCAAGCTGGCCGACTTCTGAAAGTGCCCGAATGAAAATCCTCGTCGCCAATCCCAATACATCCACCGGAGTCACGGACCGTCTGGTCGCCGCGGGCAAGCTCGTCGCCAGCAACGGCACCGAGCTGCTGCCGATGACCGCCCCGCGCGGCGTGCCCTACATCGCCACGCGCGCCGAAGCCGCAATCGGCAGCGCCATGATGCTCGAGATGCTGGCCGAGCGGCGCGGTACCTTCGATGCGGCCATCGTCGCGGCCTTCGGTGATCCCGGCCTCGGCGGCGCGCGCGAGCTGTTCGACTTCCCCGTGGTCGGCATGGCGGAAGCCGCGATGCTGGTCGCCTGCACGCTCGGCCGCAAGTTCGCGATCGTGAGCTTTGCCAAGGCGCTCGAGCCATGGTTCGCCGAGATCGTCGAATGGCACGGAATGTCCAGCCGCTGCGCCGCGATCCGCACGCCCGACGAAGGCTTCCGCTCGATCGACGACGTGCAGCACGAGAAGGAACAGGTGCTCATCGACCTCGCCCTCGGCACGGTGAAGAACGACGGCGCCGATGTCGTCATCCTGGCCGGTGCGCCCCTCGCGGGCCTCGCCAACACGATTCGCGATCGCGTGCCCGTGCCGCTGGTCGACGGCATCCAGGCCGCCGTGACGATGGCAGAGGGGCTTGTGCGTCTCAATCCGCGCAAGGCGACGCAAGGCACCTACCGCCGGCCCGCTGCCAAGGACTCCAAGGGCCTGTCGCCCGCCCTCGCCGACGTCATCGGTCACCGCGGATCGTGACCGCGATGCGCGACCTCAAGGGCTACGGCCGCACGCCACCCGATCCAAAATGGCCCAGCGGCGCGCGGGTCGCCGTCTCCTTCGTGATCAACTTCGAGGAAGGCGCGGAAATGTCGTTGTCGGCGGGCGACGCCCACAACGAGAAAGTCTACGAGGTCACCGACGAGGTCGTGGGCGTGCCCGACCGGTGCATGGAGTCGCATTTCGAGTACGGCACCAAGGCGGCATGGTGGCGGATCGCCGATTCGCTGGAGCGGCTGGGCGTGCCGGCCACCGTCAGCACCTGCGGCCTCGCCGCCGAACTGTCACCCTGGCTGATCCAGGACGCCGTGGCGCGCGGTCATGAAATCTC
>JABMNB010000385.1 GCA_013205335.1 Rhodospirillales bacterium | reverse complement strand
GGCGTGCTGCACACGACCTGCCCGCATTTCTACCGCTTCGGCGTCGAGGGCGAGACCGAGGAGCAGTTCGCCACGCGCTGCGCCGAGGAGCTGGAGCAGCTCATCCTCAGGGAAGGCGGCGCCGAGCAGGTGGCCGCGATGATCTGTGAACCGGTGATGGGCGCCGGCGGCGTCGTCGTACCGCCCAAGGGCTATTACGAGAAGATCCAGGCGGTTTGCACCAAGTACGACATGCTGTTCATCGCCGACGAGGTGATCTGCGGCTTCGGGCGCACCGGCAATGTCTGGGGCAGCCAGACGATGAACATCAAGCCCGACATCCTGACCTGCGCCAAGGCGCTGTCGGCGTCGTTCCTGCCGATCTCGGCGGTGATGGTCAACGAGAAGGTCTACCAGGCACTCATGAGCGAGAGCGACAAGATCGGCACCTGGGGCCACGGCTTCACCTACTCCGGCCATCCGGTCGCGGCTGCCGTCGCGCTCGAGGCGCAGAAGATCTATGACGAGACCGACCTGTTCGGCCACGCCAAGCGCTTGAGCCCGATCTTCTCCAAGCACGTGCAGTCGTTCGCCGATCACCCGCTGGTCGGCGAGGCGATGAGCATCGGCATGATGGGCGCACTCGAGATCGTCGCCGACAAGAAGACAAAGACCCCTTTCGATCTCGTCGCGGTCGGCGCCGGCCTGCGCGTCTACAACCACGCCGTGGCGCGTGGCCTGTTCATCCGCAACATGGGCGACCGCGTCGCGATCTGCCCGCCGCTGGTCATCAACGAGACCGAGCTGGCCGATCTGTTCGGCCGCCTGCGCCAGGCGTTCGATGCGACGCTGGCCGACCTCATGTCGGAAGGCCTGTTCAAGGGCTGAGCATGAGCGCTGGCTCCGAAGGCGGCGGCGCGATTCCCGACCGCACGCCGCCCTTCGGAACGGGCCAGCGCATACGCACGCGGGCGATCTGGGCGGTGTCGCTGTTCACCGCCGCGATCCCGCCGGCCGTCGTGGGCCTCGGCATCGCGACGGCCACCGACGACCAGGTCAACGTCGCGCTGCCGCTCGCCCTGCTGTTCTGGGCGCTCGGCTTCCTGTTTGCGTTGTGGGCCGCCGTGCCGACGATTCGCCATTGGGACGGCCTGCCGGGACAGACCCGTTGGCTGGGCGCCCTGCCGCTCCTGTCGGTATCGCTTTTCCTGAGCATCGCGCTCGTCGTACCGCTCCTGCGCTGAGCGCTCTCTGCGAACGACTCTAGTTCTCGCCGGCTCCCGCGACCAATTGTGTCTGAGGGGAAAGGTCCGTTGCGACTAAAATAGGCGCGGGAGACCGACGCCGAATGGATTACGAGGCTTTCTTCAACGGCCATCTGGGCCGGCTGCGCGACGAGGGGCGTTATCGCGTCTTCGCCGAACTGGAGCGCATCGTCGGTGCCTTTCCCCGCGCCCGCCTCCATCGCGAAGGCGAAGCGCCGCGCGACGTCACCGTCTGGTGCAGCAACGACTATCTCGCCATGGGCCAGCATCCCGCGGTCGTCGAGGCGATGCGGGCGGCGATCGGTGCGCAGGGTTCGGGTGCCGGCGGCACGCGCAACATCTCGGGCACCAACACGCTGCACACGGCGCTGGAGCGCGAACTGGCGGCTCTTCACGGCAAGGAATCCGCCCTCGTCTTCACTTCGGGTTATGTCGCCAACGAGACGACCTTGCAGACGCTGGGCGCCCTGCTGCCGGGCTGCGAACTCTATTCCGACGCCTTCAACCACGCCTCGATGATCGCCGGCATCCGCCATTCCGGCGCCACCCGCCGCATCTTCCGCCACAACGATCCGCGCCATCTCGAGGAGCTTCTCAGCGCCGCCGATCCCGCGACGCCCAAGATCGTGGCCTTCGAGTCGGTTTATTCGATGGATGGCGACGTGTCGCCGATCAGCGAGATCTGCGACGTCGCCCATCGCCATGGCGCCCTCACCTATCTCGACGAGGTCCATGCCGTCGGCATGTACGGCGCGCGCGGCGCGGGCGTGGCCGAGCGCGACGGCGTGCTCGATAAGGTCGACATCGTCCAGGCGACGCTCGCCAAGGCGTTCGGCGTGGTCGGCGGCTACATCGCCTCGACGGCGGCCACGGTCGACTTCGTGCGCTCCTGCGGCTCGGGCTTCATCTTCACGACCTCGCTGCCGCCGGCGATCGCTGCCGCCGCGCTGGCCAGCGTGCGGCTGGTCAGCGGCCAGCCCGAGCTGCGTGTCCGCCACCAGGAGCGCGCCGCCACCCTGAAGCGCCGCCTCGCCGCCGCCGGCCTCCCGGTGATGCCCTCGACCACGCACATCGTGCCGGTCTTCGTGGGCGATGCCGCCCTGTGCAAGCAGGCGAGCGACCTGCTGCTCGACCGTCACGCCATCTACGTCCAGCCGATCAACTATCCCACCGTACCGCGCGCCACCGAGCGCCTGCGCCTCACGCCGACGCCGCTGCACGGCGACGACGACATGACCCGCCTCGTCGCGGCCCTGCAGGATGTCTGGCAGACGCTGGGCCTCGGCACCCGGGTCGCTGCAGAGTAGCGTCGCTACTCCACGGTGCGCATTGACCACAGGCGCGAGCGCAGCAGGACGATCGCGATCATGATCAGCATCGCGATCGCCGGGATCAACAGCGCGACCTTGAGACCCCAGACCGAGCAGATCGTGCCGGTCAGGAGAGCGCCGATCGGGCCGCCGCCGCTCAGGCCCAGCTGAAACAGCGACATCAGTCGTGCGCGGTGGGTGGCGGGCGCCACGATCTGCACCACGGTCCGGCTCTGCGTCATGGTGATGCCCGCCCCCAGCCCCCAGACGAAGATCAGGGCGAGGAACACCGGGAACGGCGGCAGCGTCGCGAGCAGCAGTAGGACCACCGCGCCCGTCAGCACCGCGCCGCCGATCAGGCGGCCGCGCAGGGTCAGTCGCCGTGCGAGGCCGACCAGCGCCATGCTGGCGATGATGGTCGCGGCCCAGAACGCCAGGTTCATGTAGGAGAGTTCGAGCGCGCCGCCGGCATAGTGGTCGCGGATCGCCAGCGGCAGCACCGCCATGAACGGCCCGACATAGAAGATGCCGACCCCGAAGTTGAGCAGCAGGACCGGCCAGATCTGGTCCGACTTGGCCGCCGCCGACACGCCCTCGCCGACGCTGCGCCAGAAGCCCGGATACTCGGTCTTCGGATGCGGTGGCGGATCGGGCAGCTTCCGCACGAAGATGCAGCCGGCCAGGACCATGCCGGAATGCAACAGCAGGAGCGGCACGGCGCCGAACTGGTCGGCGGTAGAGGCGCAGGCGATGCCCAGCAGTTGACCGCCGAACTGCAGCGCCGTTGCCAGCGCCACCGCCTTGGGCAGGCCGCCTCTGGGCGCCACGACGGGCAGCAGGGCATCGCGCGTCGGGATGGCGAAGGCGCCGATGGCGCCGGCGGCGATGCCGTAGACGATCAGGAGCGTATAGCTGAGCCCGCCCGACCACAGGACCACGGCGAGCGCGAGCGGCGGTACGGCATAGACCAGATGGTAACGCAGCAGCAGCCGGCGGGCGTTGCCGCGGTCGGCGACCAGACCGCCGAGCGGCAGGAACAGCAGCGACGGCGCCATGACCGCCGCCTGGGCGACCCCCACGGCGAAGGCGTCCATGTGCAGGACGACGGCCACCAGCCATGGGAACAGCACCATCTGGATGCCGAGCGGCACGAACCAGCTGGCAAGGCCGGCGAGGTAAACCGGGAAGGCGTTGGCGGGGGTCTTGCCTTGATCCAAGGCACATCCATCTATATCTTGTAGGCACTTAGTGCCCGTTGCTCATGCAATAGTCAAAGGCGGCGCAGCCCGTGTCGACGTTCAATCGCAACACCCTGGTCAAGGTCCTCGAGATCCTCGACAGCAGCCACGCCCAGGAGGCGCTGGCGGCCGCCAAGCTGGCTTCGGCCATGGTGCGCGAGGCAGGCCTCACCTGGGACCAGATCATCGACGACGCCGTCCTGCCGCGCGTCACCTCCCCCTCATCGGCCCCGGCGCCGGTTCCCGCACGTCAGCCCGGCAGCGGCCCCTTCGGCTACCGCCGCGAGCGCGAACTCTCGCCGCATGAGCAGTTCTTCATGGTGCTGCTGAGCCCGCGCACGCCGGTCGACGTCAAGCGCAAGCTGCGCGCCTGGGAAGGCCGGGTCCTCGACGGCGAGATCACGCCGCAGGAGAGCGCCGACCTGCAGTTCATGTACCAGAGCTTCGTGGTCGGCTGACCGCTCCTCGGGGACGATCTCCGGTCGGTCAGGCCGCGAGCAGGACGCTCTGCTCTCGTTCCAGCACGCGCTTCACGGCCGGCCGCGCCAGCATGCGGTCCTTCCACGCCGTATAGTTTTGCAGTTCGGCCACCGGCAGGCCGATGCGCTTGCCCCAGCCGTAGAAGACCAGCGCGTAGCCGTCGACCACCGAGAATTCGTCACCCAGGATCCACGTCTTGCCGGCCAGGAGGCCGTCGATCTCCTTGAGGTTGGCGTGGAAGTTATCGCGACCCACCGCCTTGAGATGGTCGAACACGGCGGCGTCGGTGGCGAACCGCTCGGGGCGCCCGATATGGGTGAAGTTCGGATGCACGGCGTTGGAGAACCAGGCCATCAGCGAGAGGGCGCGGGCGCGCTGGACCGGATTCGTCGGCATCAGGTGCGGCGCGTACTTCGTGGCGATGTAATCGAGGATCGCCGTGTTCTCGACGATCGTGCCCTCGTCCACGACAAGCGCCGGCACGCGACCGCGCGGATTCACCTCGAGATATTCCGGCGTCCGCTGCTCGCTCTTGGCGAAGGAAAGCGCCTGCGAGTCGTACGTCGCCCCGCTCTCCTCGAGCCCGATATGCGATGCGGTCGAGCAGGCGCCGGGTGCAAAATAGAGCTTGAGCATGTGATCCCCAAACAAGCGGAAACAGGAAAGGCTAGAGCGGCCGCGGAGCGTCGGCCGGCCGGTTCCGATGCAGGAACTCGCGTCCGATCTTCACGCGCTTCTCGCCAGCATACTCGACGATGTCGGCGGTGGCGTAGGTCTCCGACCAGTTGGACGGCAGGAACGAGCCCGAGCCCACCACGTCGATCGGCGCCTTGGCCTCGGCCATGATGCGGCACTTGGCCGGGCCGAAGCCGGAAGACGCCACGATCTTGACCTTGTCGAAGCCGTTGCGGTCGAGTTCGGCGCGCAGGTGGAAGATCGCCGCCGCCGACACACCGGTGCCGACGAGATAGCGCAACTCCTCCTCGCTCCGGTAGCCACGGATCGATTCCGGCGAGAACCTCTCCAGCACCGCATAGGACGATGCCGGATCAAGTCCCTCCAGATAGCGGCCACCCGTCGTATCGAGCCGCAGCGACAGGTTTCCCTGAGCGGCAAGCTCGGGAAAGCGCCGGCATACTTCCAGCGAGTCGGAAACTTCACGCGCAAAGTAATCGACCAGGACCGTCATCCCTTCGGTCGGGAAAGTCTCGTGAAACATCTCGGCAGCGCGCAGCGTGGAGCCCGCATAGCCGATCAGGGCGTGCGGCATGGTGCCAAGCCCATATTCGCGACCGAAGTAATGGGCCGTCGCGTGAGTGGCGTTGCCGATGAAGCCGACGGCGCCGACCTTGCGTTTGGCACGCGCCGAGCCGACGGAGGCGGCATAGGCCATCATCTCGGCCATCTCCCGGCCGGCGCAGTGGCGGGCGTCCATGGCGAGAAAGGCCGACTTCGGCATGTCGGCACACATGGTCCAGGCGTTGTAGGCGGCCACACAGGCAGGACCCAGCTTCTGCAGGAAGATCGTCTCGAGATCGACCAGATGGAAGAATGAACCGGTGATGTACATCATCGGCTCGCCGGCGCCGACCCACTTGCCCTCGCGGTACCGCATGTCGAGCTCGACCGTGGTATTGCGCGCGCGGCCGGTCTCCTCCAGCCATTCGAGCGCAAGCCGCGGCGCGAACACCACCGGGCGCCGCATGAAGATCGCGTAGGTCACCGTGCAGTCGCCGAACTTGCCGATCACCTGCTTCGAACGATTGAAGTAGTGATCGGTATAGCGCGCGATCTCGCCATTCTCAGGATGCGTCATCGGCCCTCCCCGGGCTCTCGCGCGTCAGGCCTCGGACGTCGGTCAGATGGCCGGGCGCGCCCTTGCGACGGACAGCCGCTCCGCCTTGAGCTGCTCGGCGAGCAGGAAGGCGAGTTCCAGCACCTGGCTGGCATTGAGCCGCGGGTCGCACTGCGTCTCGTAGCGATCGTTGAGATTGTCGACGGTGATCTCGGTCGAGCCGCCGATGCACTCCGTGACTTCCTGGCCGGTCATCTCGAAATGCACGCCGCCGGGATGAGTGCCCTCGGCGCGGTGCACGGCAAAGAACTCCTTCACCTCGTGCAGGATCGCGTCGAAGTGGCGGGTCTTGCGGCCATTCGAGGCGGTGACGGTGTTGCCGTGCATCGGGTCGCACGACCACACGACCGTGCGGCCTTCACGCTTGAGGGCGCGGACCAGCGCAGGCAACTTGTCGCCCACCTTGTCGGCGCCCATGCGGGCGATGATCACGATACGGCCCGCCTCGTTCGACGGGTTCAGCGTGTCGATCAGGCGCAGCAGGTCGTCGGTCGGCAGGGTCGGGCCAGCCTTGAAGCCGATCGGGTTGCGGACGCCCCGCAGGAACTCGACATGGGCGCCATCGGGCTGGCGCGTGCGGTCGCCGATCCACAGCATGTGCGCCGAGCAGTCGTACCACTCGCCCGAGGTCGAATCGACGCGGGTCAGCGCCTCCTCGTAGGGCAGCAGCAACGCCTCGTGGCTGGTGAAGAAATCGGTCTCGGCGATCTGCGGCGTCGTCGCCGAACTCAGCCCGCAGGCCGCCATGAAGTTCAGCGTTTCGTCGAGGCGCGCCGCGAGGTCTTCGTAGCGCGCCGAGGCGGGCGAACTGCGCACGAAGTCGAGGTTCCAGCGGTTGACCTCGTGCAGGTCGGC
>JABMNB010000047.1 GCA_013205335.1 Rhodospirillales bacterium | reverse complement strand
CGGCTGATGTGGTAATCTTCTTCACGGCGTTGCTCTCCTTCGTTGGATTCGACACCCCGAGCCTAACAGGCTCAAGGTGAGCAACGCCTACTTCACAATTTCAACAGAGGCCGGGACATCCCCGAGCACGGTCGCATGAGCGTTGAACCTCAGCCCGATCTCGCCACTCTGCGACGGCGGATGAGGGAACGGCAGAAGCAGGCGAGGCAGGCGGTGCGGAACTACAACCGTACCTCGTGGATCCGGTTCGCCGCCGTATTCATTCCGGTGCCGCTCGTCGTCGTGACGTTCCGTCTCTATCTGGAGGCTTGGCACTATTATATCCTGGGGGGTGCCTTCATCTTTTTCGCAGGCCTGCTCTATGTGCTGGACGACCGTGCTGTAGACCGGCGCAAGGCCGCGCTCGAGGCGGCGAAGGTGGCGCGAACGGCGTATCGCGAGGCCCGGTCGGCGGCGCAGCGATAGCGAGCCGAAATCCGGTGAGACGGATCTCCACGACCTTTCCTCCGTCATCTTCTCGCACGGCGACCGATCAGCAGGATCAGCGGGATCGCCATCGCCGAGCAAGCCGTATAGAGGCCGAAGGCGTTGATATAGCCGATCATCGCTGCCTGACGGTTGATCTCCCTGGACAGTTTTGCGAGGCCCGACACCGTCTCGTAGTCCCAGCCGCCGGTCACCCAGGGCAGGGCCAGTGCCTTGTTGTAGGGATTCACCAGCTCGACCATGCGGCTGTAGTTGGTGCTCGTGGCGCGGACGATCTCGGCGACGCAGATCGAGATGAAGAAGCTGGAGCCAATATTGCGCAGCAGGTGATAGACCGCCGTGCCCTCGGCCAAGTTGGCCCCGCTCATGTTCGAGAAGGTGACGAGGGTGAGCGGCACCCAGATGACGCCAATGGCCACGCCCTGCAGCATGCTGTTGAGCATCAGCGTTTGCATGTCGACATTGAGGTCGATGGCCATCAGCCAGACGCCGGACAGGGTTTGAAGGAGAAATCCCGCGATCAGGCCGAGGCGCGGATCCATGCGGCCCACGAAGATGGCGAGGAAGAAGCCGATGGTGGCGCCGACGCCGCGCGCGGCGATGACCTCGCCGATCAGCGAGTCGGGGAAGCCGGCATGCTGCTGGAGGAGCGGCGGCAGCAGTACCATCGGCGTGAAGTTCAGCATGCCGTAGATCAGCACCAGCACGAGGCCGAGCGCATAGTTGCGATCGCGCAGGAGTTTCAGGTTCAGGAACGGCCGCTCGGCGGTGAGGCTGTGGGCGAGGAATACCCAGAAAGAGACCACGGCGACGAAGGCCTCGATCTGGATCTCGGTCGATTCGAACCAGTCGAGCCGCTGGCCGCGCGACAGCACGAGCTGGACGCAGGCGATGGTGATCGAAAGCGAGAGGAATCCCGTCCAGTCGAGGCTGGTGCGGCCGGTCGGCCGGTCATAGGGCAGGGTGAGGCGCAGCCCGATGAACGAGATCACGCCCACGGGCACGATCATGTAGAAGGCCCAGCGCCAGCTGTAGATCTCCGACAGCATGCTGCCGACCGTCGGGCCGATCACGGGGCCGATGACGACGGCCATGCCGAAGATCGAGGTGACCAGCCCCTGCTGCCGCTTGGGAAACGTGTCGAGGAGGATGGTCTGCGACAGCGGGATCACCGGGGCTCCCAGCGCGCCTTGCAGGACGCGCCACAGGATCAGTGTCTCCAGAGAATCTGCCAGACCGCACATCAGCGTGGTGACCGTGAAGGCCAGTACCGACCAGATCATGGTCTCTCGCCGCCCGAAGCGCGCCGCCAGCCAGCCCGTCATCGGCGTGGCAACGGCGGTCGCCAGGATGTTGAAGGTCATGACCCAGGCGATCTCGTCCTGGGTGGCTGACATGGTGCCCTGCATCTGGGGCAGCAGGGTCGAGGCGATCAGCAGTGTGGTGGCGTAGAGCGTCGAGCCCAGGACGACCATGACGAGAATCAGAATCCGCCTGCCCAGCGAGGCTTCTTTCTCCTCGGAGGCAGCCGGGGCGGCATCTGCGGTGGTCGTGCTTGAATTCATGGCCTGGGCTATTGTAGCCTAGGCAACAATCTCGAGCGAGTACCCTTGGGCCCCGACGACGACGAATACATCGGCTACGTGCTCTCCGACGTTGCGCGGTTGATCCGCACCGTGTTCGACCGCCGCGTGCGCGACATCGGGCTCACCCGAGCCCAATGGCTGGTGCTGACGCGGCTCTATCGCCGGCCGGGCGCCAGCCAGACCGAACTCGCCGACATGCTCGAGATCGATCGCGCCAGTGCCGGGCGCATGATCGACCGCATGCAGAAAAACGGCTGGGTCGAACGGCGGGCCGATAGTGGCGACCGCCGGGTCAACCGCCTCCATCTTACCGCCGAGGCCCGCCGCGCGCACAAGAACATGTGGGCGATCGCCGAGGCCACGGTGGACGACGCGCTGGCTCCGCTGTCGTCGAGCGAGCGCGACGAGTTCACGAGGCTGGCGGCGCGGGTGAAAGGCCAGCTCCAGGCGATGGCGGGGACACACGGATCATGAGTCGCCGGCCAATCCCCCTGCTGCGCCTGGCGCTGCTGTTCGTCGTTCCCCTGATGGCCGTGGCAGGAGCGGGCTGGTGGTGGCTGTCGGGCGGCCGGTATGTCTCGACCGACAACGCCTATGTGAAGGCCCATATCGTCCAGATCGCCCCCGAAGTGTCGGGTCAGGTCCGACGCGTCCTCACCAAAGACCATGCAAACGTCCAGGCCGGCGACCAGCTCCTCACCATCGAGTCGCGTCCCTTCCGTTTGGCGCTCGACAGCGCCGAGGCAGAACTCGACTCGGCGCGCGCCCACGTCGAGAACCTGCGCGGCATCTGGCGTGAAGCCGTCGCCGAACTCGCCGACGCCGAAGCGCGTGCAGTGTATTTCCAGAGGCAGGCCCAGCGGCAGGAGGAACTCGCGGTGAAGGGCGTGGCTTCGGCCAGCAAGCGAGACGAATCGTTGAACGACGCGCGTGCCGCGGCCGACCGCGTGTCGACCGCACGGGAGAAGCTGCGGCGCGTGCTGGCGGCGTTGAACGGCGATCCCGAGCTGGCGGCCGAGGCGCATCCCATGGTGCGGGAAAAGACCGCCGCCCGAGAGCGCGCGGCACTCGATCTGGCGCGCACGACGGTGCGCGCGCCGGTCGACGGCGTGGTGGTGAACATGCGCCTGCAGCAGGGCGAGCAGGTCAAGGCGGCGACGCCGCTCTTCTCGCTCGTCGTCTTGAGCCGGCCGTGGGTCGAGGCGAACTACAAGGAAACCGAATTGACCCACGTGAAGGTCGGTCAGAAGGCCACGGTGGCGCTCGACACCTATCCCGGCGTGACATGGGAAGCGCTGGTCGAAAGCGTGAGCCCGGCAACGGGCGCGGAGTTCGCGATCCTTCCGCCGCAGAATGCCAGCGGGAACTGGGTGAAGGTCGTGCAGCGCCTGCCGGTCAAGCTGCGATTGCTGCCCCATGTCGGCGAACCGCCGCTCCGGGCAGGCATGACGGCAACGGTGAAGATCGACACCGGCCGCCAACGGGATTTCACCAGCATCCTCGGCGGCACGAAGGAAGCGCCGTCGGCACCATCATCGTCGACGCCGGCACACGACGTCACGGCGCAGTCGAAATAGAGAAGCAAAAAATTTGTCGTCTTGAGCGAAGCGCCCCCCTCGGAAGCCTCGGGGCAGGCTCCGGCGCGCAGTCGAAAGACCTCTTTTTTGGGGTCTTCCGGGAATCGAGTGGGTGATTGGGGAGATCATAGGGCGCGAAAAGCTTGTGGATAGCGGTCTTTCTGCGCTTTGAGGCTCGCAGTAATTTGGCACAGTGAGGGATGGGCAAAACAGTGAAGCGG
>JABMNB010000384.1 GCA_013205335.1 Rhodospirillales bacterium | reverse complement strand
CGAGCTGGTCGAGCGGCCGGTCGCCGATGACGACGCCGGCGGCGTGGGTCGAGGCATTGCGGAAGAGGCCCTCGAGCTGCAACGCGAGATCGATGAGACGCTTGATCTCGTCGTCCGCCGTGTACTGCTCCTTGAGCAGCTGCTCGGTCTCGAGCGCCTTGGCCAGCGTCACCGGATTGGCCGGATTGTTGGGCACCAGCTTGCAGATCCGGTCGACCTGACCGTAGGGCATGCCCAGCACGCGGCCCACGTCGCGGAGCACGGCCCGCGCCTGCAGCTTGCCGAAGGTGATAATCGCCGCGACCCGGTCGTGCCCGTACTCGTCGCGCACGTAGCGGATCACGCGGTCGCGCTTGTCCTGGCAGAAGTCGATGTCGAAGTCGGGCATCGATACGCGCTCGGGATTGAGGAAGCGCTCGAACAGCAGCCCCCAGCGCAGCGGGTCGAGATCGGTGATCTTGAGGGCCCAGGCAACCAGCGAGCCGGCGCCCGAGCCGCGGCCCGGTCCGACCGGAACCCCGTTGTCCTTGGCCCACTGGATGAAGTCGGCGACGATCAGGAAGTAGCCGGCGAACCCCATCTTCTCGATCATGTCGAGTTCGTAGGTCAGCCGATCGCCGTAGCGCGTGAAATCGATGCCCTCCGCGAGCCGGCCCAGCACCTTCAGCTCGTCGAGTCCACGCTGCGCGAGATCGCGCAAAGCCTCGCCCTCGGTGCGGCCTTCGAGCTTGGTGTAGCGCGGCAGGATGGGCTTGCGCGGCGCCGGCATGTAGGCGCAGCGCTGGGCGATCACCAGCGTGTTGTCGCAGGCCTCGGGAATGTCCGCGAACAGGCTGCGCATCTCGGCGGCCGACTTGAAATAGTGCTCCGGCGTCAGGCGGCGGCGGTTCGGATCCTCGATATGCGCGCCCTGCTCGATGCAGAGCAGCACGTCATGAGCCTCATACATCGACTTCCTGGGGAAGTGCACGTCGTTGGTCGCGACCAGCGGCAGGTTGCGCGCGTAGGCGAGGTCGATCAGCGGCCCCTCGATGCGCCGCTCTGCATCCTCGCCGTGGCGCTGCAGCTCGATGTAGAGGCGGCCCTCGAACAGACGCTGCAGGCGATCGAGCATGTGCTCCGCGGCAGGCGTCTGGCCGGCCGCCAGCATGCGGCCCACGCTGCTGCCGACGCTGCCCGTTATCGCGATGAGCCCTCCAGTCGAGCCGTCGAGTTCCGCCAGAGGCAAGGCGGCCACCGATCCCGCCTTGAACTCGAGATGGGCGCGGCTCACCAGCCGCATCAGATTGAGGTAGCCCTCCTCGCTCTGCACGAGGACCGTCAACCAGTCGACGGTCGGGACTTTGCTCGCCGTGGCGATGCCGCCCTCTTCCTCGCGCCTGATGCCGATGTCGCAGCCCACGATCGGCTGGATACCGCCCTTGGAGGCGTACTGGGCGAATTCGAGAGCGCCGAACAGGTTGTTGCGGTCGGTGACGGCAACCGCCGGCATTTCCGCTTCCTTTGCCAGCGACACGACCTTGTCGACCTTGTTCGCGCCCTCGGTGAGCGAATAGGCGGAACGAACCTTCAGATGGATGAAATCAGCGATGGCCACGGGGCATCATCGCGCCACGGCCTGTGGACTGTCAGGCATCGAGCACACCATCTTTCAGGCGGACCGTGCGATCCATGCGGGCCGCCAGCTCCGGATTGTGGGTGGCGACCAGGGCCGCCATGCCGGTCTCGCGCACCAGCCCCAGCAATTGCTGGAACACGGTCTCGGCCGTCGTGGAGTCGAGGTTGCCGGTCGGCTCGTCGGCCAGCAGGACGCGCGGCGCGTTGGCAACGGCGCGGGCAATCGCCACACGCTGCTGTTCGCCACCGGACAGGCGTCCCGGGCGATGGTCCAGGCGGTCGCCGAGCTGCACCAGCGCCAGCAGTTCGCCGGCCCGCTTGCGCGCGGCCGTGCGCGAAACCCCGTTCAGCATCTGCGGCAACATCACATTCTCCACGGCGGAGAACTCCGGCAGCAGATGATGATACTGATAAACGAAGCCTAGGAACCCGCGACGCAGTCCGGTGCGGTCGCGGTCGGGAAGCTTGCCCGCCGCCTTGCCGTCGACCACGACCTCGCCTTCGTCCGGACGCTCCAGCAGACCGGCGATATGCAACAGGGTCGACTTGCCACTGCCCGACTGGCCCACCAGGGCGACGATCTCGCCGGGATGCAAATCTACGGACACGCCGCGCAGGACGTCGAGACGACGGTCGCCCTGGACGAAGGTACGGCGGATACCCTGCAACGAAAGCGGCTTGGCGGTGTCACTCATGTCGCAATCCTTCGACCGGTTCGACGCGGGTGGCTCGCCACGCCGGATAGGCCGCCGCGACGAGCGAGAGCGCGATCGCCACGGCAACGATTGTGGCCACCTCGCCCCCCTGCACCCGGACGGGCATGGAAGTAATGAAGTCGACCTCGGCGCCGCCACTGCCGGCAGCGCCCGTGACATTGGCGAGAAGCCGGCCGATCGCGGGCATGTTCGCGCAGACCAGCAAGCCCATCCCCGCGCCGATCGCCGTGCCGACGACACCCACCGCCGCGGCCGCCATGAAGAAGGCGCGCACGATGGTACCCGGTCCGGCGCCCATGGTTCGCAGGATAGCGATGCTGCCGCGCTTCACGCGTACCAGCATGGTGAAGCTGGCGACCACGTTCATGGCGGCGACGACGACGATCAGCGTCAGAATGATGAACATCATCACGCGCTCGACCTGCAGGGCGCCGACGAAGCGGGCGTTGAGGCCGAGCCAGTGCGAGACACGGAGATCGTCGCGGCCCAGCGACTTGCGCAGCTCCTGCGCCAGGCGCGGCGCGGCCGCAGGATCGGCCAGGAACAGGTCGATCGAACTCACGGTCTCGCTTGCGTACTCGAGATCTTCCTGCAGCATCGCCAGCGGGATAAAAACCAGCGTGCCGTCGAACTCGTAGCGGCGGCTCATGAAGCTCGCGAGGATGTCGTAGTCGGTATAGCGCGGTGCAATCGATCCGCTCTCGTTCAGCCGGTGCGTCACCACGGTCAGCGGTTCCCCTACCCTGACCTGCATCTGCTGCCGCAATCGCTCGCCGATCACGACGCCCGGCTTGGTCCCGAACTCCGCGAGGTCGCCGAAGACGATGTTCTTCGCGACGATGTCCCGGTTCAGGAGATCTTCCCTTCGCACGCCGCGAAGCTGCGCGCCGCGTGTCTGCCCATGGCCCGTCACGAGGGCCTGGCGCTCAAGGGTGAGGCGCACCGCTTCGACACCTGCAACGGCCTTGAGCTTTTCGAGGAGCTCGGGAGTGGCCTGGAGCAGCCCGTCGCGTGCCGCGATCACGACATGGCCGTTCATGCCGATGATCCGTCCCAGCAGCTGCTCGCGGAAGCCCCCCATGACCGAGAGCACGACGATAAGCGTCGCGACCCCCAGCGCCACGCCGATCAGCGAGAAGATGGCGATGAAGGACACGAAGCCCTCGCGTTGGCGCGTGGCGAGGTAGCGCCACGCCAGCCAGCGTTCGACGGCGGGCGCGCGTTCACTCACGGCGCAATCCTTCCACGGGATCAAGCCGCGCCGCCCGTGCTGCCGGATAGAGCGACGCGAGCAGCGCGAAGACCAGAGCCATGCCGGCGATGCCGGCAACCTCGCCCCATTCGATGCGCGAGGGCATTTCGGCCAGCAGGTACAGTGTTTCGTCGAACAGGACGATGTCGAAAGTGCGTTGCAGCCACTGCCGGATCGCTTCGATGTTGCGAGCGAAGGCCAGGCCCAGCACGACACCCAGGATCGTACCGACACCCCCGATTGCCAGCC
This sequence comes from Rhodospirillales bacterium, assembly GCA_013205335.1. Taxonomy (GTDB): domain Bacteria; phylum Pseudomonadota; class Alphaproteobacteria; order Reyranellales; family Reyranellaceae; genus Reyranella. The sequence goes on along the minus strand of JABMNB010000384.1, from coordinate 1,912 downwards.
CGTCGAGCAGGAAAATCCGCAGGATCGCCGCCCGGCTTGCCCCCATGGTGCGAAGGATGGCGATGTCGGCCGTCTTGGTGCGAACCAGCATGACGAGGCTCGACACGATGTTGAAGGCGGCTACGATCACGATGAGCGTCAGCACGAGAAACATCACGTTTGTCTGCGCGACGACCGCCGAGAAGAACCCGGCGTTGGCCTGGAACCAGTCGAACACCCAGCCCTCGGTCCCCACGGCCTCCATGAGCAGGCGGCGCGTCTGCACCAGCGACGCCTTGTCCGATACGAAAACTTCGATGCCGGTGACGTTCGGCCCCAGGTTAAGCAGGCGCTGAGCGTCCTTCAGCGGCGCATAGGCGAAGTTCGCGTCGTAATCGTACATCCCTGTGCAGAAGATCGCCGCCACTTGAACAGCGGCTGAGCGCGGCATCACGCCCAGAGGCGTGGCGATGGAGACCGGCGAAACGAGCTGGAGAGTGTCTCCGACCTTGAGCCCCATGAGGTCGGCGAGGCGTCGCCCGATCGCCACCGAGAAGTCGTCCCCGAAGCCCTTGAGGCTCCCCCAGTCGATGGGCTTGTCGCCCTCGGTTCTGCACAGCGCCCGATTGCGGTCGCGCGCCTCCGGTGTCCCTTCGATGGCCGCCGCGAGCGGCGGGCGGTTGCGAATATCGTCCGGCTGCATGCCGCGCAGCACGATCCCGCGCACGCGATCGCCCGCCACCGCCATGAAGTTGCCTTCCGCCGACGGGGTCGCCGTCTGGACGCCCGGAACGGCCGCCATGCGCTTCAGCAGGTCGGGCGTGGCTTCCAGGCCGCCGCGGTTGGATTGCACGCCGAGCTGGCCGCTGATGCTCGACATCTGCGCCAGCATCTCGACGCGAAAGCCGTTCATCACGGACATCACGACGATCAGCGTGCCGACGCCCAAGGTGATGCCGATCAGCGAGAAACCGGCAATGACCGAGATGAAGCCCTCGTCGCGACGCGCCCGCAGGTAGCGGAAGGCGATCAGGCGCTCGACGGCGAAGGACATGGGAGAGCCCCGTCCAGAACTCAGCCGAACCGCGCGAGAACCTGTTCGGGCGCCAGCTCCTCGCGGGCACCGGTCTTGCGATTCTTGACCTCGAGTTTGCCGGCGGCCAGTCCCTTCGGGCCGACGATGACCTGCCAGGGGATGCCGATCAGGTCCATGTCGGCGAACTTGCCTCCCGGCCGGATGTCGCGGTCGTCGTGCAGCACGTCGACGCCCTTCGCCTGAAGCGCATCGTACAGCTTCTGGCAGGCGCCGCCGACGGCACCGTCGTCGGGCTTCAGGTTGACGATCGCCACCTTGAAGGGTGCCACCGATTCCGGCCAGACGATGCCGGCAGCGTCATGGCTGGCTTCGATGATGCCGCCGACCAGGCGCGAGACGCCGATGCCGTACGACCCCATTTCGACGGTGATCTGCTCGCCGCCGGGGCCTGCGACGACGGCGCCCATCGGCTTGGAGTACTTCGTGCCGAAATAGAAGATGTGTCCGACCTCGATACCGCGCGCGGCCAGGCGCTCGCCTTCGGGCAGCGCCTCGAAGGCCTTCACGTCGTGCATCTCGTCGGTCGCCGCGTAAAGCGACGTCCACTCGTTCACGATGCCCTGCAGGTCGGCCGTGTAGTCGACCGAGCGGCTCAATATGTCTTTGTCGACCAGTCCCTTGTGACAGAACACGGCACTTTCGCCGGTCTCGGCCAGGATGATGAACTCGTGGCTGAGATCGCCGCCGATCGGGCCGGTGTCGGCGCGCATCGGGATGGCCTTCAGTCCCATGCGGGCGAAGGTCCGCAGGTAGGTGACGAACATCCTGTTGTAGGAGTGGATGGCGCCGGCCTTGTCGATGTCGAACGAGTAGTTGTCCTTCATCAGGAACTCGCGT
>JABMNB010000383.1 GCA_013205335.1 Rhodospirillales bacterium | reverse complement strand
GCGCGGCTCGCCGCCAAGCTGCCGGGGGGGGTGCTGCGCGCGCTGATGTCGGTGCTGATCCTGGCGGTGGCGGGAGAACTCCTTACGGAACTGCTGCGCACCCCGAGTTCACTCTATTCCCTGGGTAACCGCGAGGTGCTGCCGTGAGGCGCCTGCCGGGGCTCGCCGCCTGTCTGGCGATCCTGTTCTGGGCGACCGCTGCCGGGGCGCAGGGTCCGCGCCTCGAGCCGACGCCAGGCGGCCTGCCGGGACCGAGCCTTGGCGGGTCGCCCGACACCGGCGTGCCACCGTCCGTGCCGACCGAGCCTACGACGCCCGATCTCATCGTCGACCTATCGCGCGCACGGGTGTCGATCACCTCGGCCTTCCAGGGCGAGAGCATCCTTCTGTTCGGCATGTTCGACCCACCGGGCGAGATCGTGGTCGTCGTCGCCGGCCCGCCCGCGCGCGAGACCGTGATGCGCAAGCAGCGGCTCCTGGGGATCTGGCTCAACACAGGGCGGCAATCGTTCGACGATGTGCCGGCCTATTATGCCATCGCCGCCAGTCAGCCGCTGCAGCGCCTGCTGGCCCGCAGCGCCGGTGGCGAGATACTGTCCCTCGAGGATCGGTTGTCGAGCATCAGGCCGTCGACGCCTCGCGACACTGCGGAACTGGCGCGTTTCCGCTCAGGCCTCGTCGAGGTCAAGCGCCGCGAGGGCCTCTACCCCGCCGCCATCGGTCAGGTGACGGTGCAGGCCGGCCGGCTGTTTCGCGTCGACCTGCCATTCCCGTCGCGTCTGCCGGAAGGCGTCTACGACATCCGGGTTTATCTGGTGCGCGACGGCAAGATCGTCGCGGCCGTGTCGCGGCCGCTGCCGGTGGGCAAGGTTGGATTCAGCGCCCAGCTCGCGGGCTGGGCGGCGAACGACGGAGCTCTTTACGGGCTGGGTGCCGTCCTGATGGCTCTGCTGGCCGGCTGGCTGGGCGGTGCCGTCATGAGACGTCTCTAGGAGGGAGAGGGGGAGATGAGCGTGCAACCGAGATCCGATGAGCGTGTCTTCCTGGTTGTGGTCGACGAGAGCCCCGAGATGCGCAACGCGCTGCGCTATGCCTGCCGGCGAGCCAAGCGCACCGGTGGCCGGTTGGCCATGCTGTACGTCATGGATCCGCCCGAGGGACAGCAATGGGGCTCGGTCGTCGAGCTGATGCGCGAGGAAGCGCGGCAGCAGGCCGAGGACGTCGTGGCCCGACACGCCGATGTCGCGGTCTCGATGACCGGCCAGCCGCCCTCCATCTACATCCGCGAGGGTAAGAGCCGGGACGAGTTGTCGAAACTGTTGACCGAGGATCGCTCGATCTCGGTCCTGGTGCTGGGGAGTGCCTCGAGCGGCGACGGGCCGGGACCGTTGGTGACCGCCTTCACCGGGAAGTCGGGGGGGCAGCTTCGGATCCCGCTGACGATCGTTCCGGGCGCGCTCACCGAGGCGGAGATCGATGCCATCTCATGACCGAAAGACAGATTGGCCGCAGGCTCTGCGGCGATGTGCGCAAAATTCTTAATTGTGTACAATTGAAACAATATGGCTAGATCCAGATCTAGTACATTTAATCTATTGAAATAAATCAATAATGTCTAATTATTCCATAATAAATATCCAGTGGTGCTCAAGAATCATCTTGATCGGCTTGGCGCCGGTTCCTACGTCCGAAGTCATCGAGTGGGGGTGGAGACGTCCTGTCCCCAGCCTGAGCGACGCCAAGCGGTCCGCCGCGATGCGTTCGAACCGGAGGTAGGTTTGTTTATCCAGACCGAGCAGACGCCCAATCCGTCGACCCTCAAGTTTCTTCCTGGCCGGGTGGTCATGGAGAAGGGGACCGCGGATTTCGCCAACGTCGAAGTCGCCACGCCGTCACCGCTTGCCAAGAGGCTGTTCGCGGTGGAAGGGGTCGAGCGGGTGTTCTTCGGCTCCGATTTCGTGACCGTGACCAAGACGGCCGACCGGGACTGGCAGATCATGAAGCCGTCGATCCTCGGCGGCATCATGGAGCATTACACGTCCGGTGATCCGGTGATCGCCGATGATGGTGCGGCGGTTGCCGTGGCGGCCGACGACGACGAGGTCGTAGCCCAGATCAAGGAACTGCTCGACACCCGCGTCCGGCCTGCAGTGGCCCAGGACGGTGGCGACATCGTATTTCACGAATTTCGTGATGGCATCGTCTACCTGCACATGCAGGGGGCCTGCTCGGGCTGCCCGAGTTCGACCGCCACGCTGAAGATGGGAATTGAGAACCTTCTGAAGCATTACGTGCCGGAAGTAGTGGAAGTCCAGGCGGTCCAGTAGGGCCGCTTTCGCTCAAGCGTACGCGTTGAAATGGCGTTCGCGGCCTCAGGGGCCGCGCGTGCGACCATCCGTGCGAGCAAATGACAATGAAGAGTGTGGCATGCAATTGACGTTACGGCCCGCGATCGAGCGTGGGCGCAATTTCGCTTTTCCCGCTGCGTGGGCAGCGGTTCTGGCGACGGGTGTCGGGTTCTACAAACCCCTGCCGTCGGTCGACGTGACGCCCTATCTCTCCTTCGTGGGTGTGGGCAGTGCCTATGCGCAGGACGCCGAGCGGACGTCTTATCCGGTCATGGACGCCGAACCCGCCGCCCTCATATTCGTGCGCCACGAAATGAGTGAACCTGACGACGTCACGCATCGCTCGACCCGTGATGGCTCGGGTGGCCATG
>JABMNB010000382.1 GCA_013205335.1 Rhodospirillales bacterium | reverse complement strand
TGCTGGTAGTGGGTGATTCCTACGCCCATGGCGACGAGGTGAGCGACGGGGAGACCTGGGCGGCCCTGCTGCAGCCGCTGATCGGCCGCCGCACCGTCAATGCCGGCGTCAGCGGCTACGGGCTCGACCAGATCGTGCTGCGCGCCGAGCAGCAGGTGCGCGAGGTGAAGCCGGCCGCGCTGGTGGCGGTCTTCATTGCCGACGATCTGCGGCGCAGCGAGATGAAGCGCGTGTGGGGCGCGGAGAAGCCCTATTTCGAACAGGCCGAAGGGGCCCTCAAGCTACGCAACGTCCCCGTCCCGCCCTCGCCCGCCCCCGCGGCGAGCCTCGACCTGTGGCAGCGCCTGTTCGGCTGGTCGGTGCTGGTCGACACGATCCTGCGCCACAAAGGCTGGCAGTACGAATGGTCGATCGATCATGTCCGCGTGCTGCCGCGCGGCGCCGGCGCGGCCATGGCCTGCCCGCTCCTGAAGCGGCTGGCCGGCCTCGGCGTGCCGGTGCTCGTGGTGGCGGAATACGATCCCTATGTCTGGAAGAACGAGGACCATGCGCGCGAGCAGCGCCGCCTCTCCGGCGTCGTGCTGGACTGTGCGCGCGCCGCGGGTCTCGGCGCGCTCGACCTGTTCGACGCGATCGACAAGGGCGTGACGCGCGACGGCTATGCCGCGATGTTCCGGTCGTCGCATCCCGGCCCGCTCGGCCACCGGATCGCGGCGGAGCGGATCGCGGACACGCTGAAGCAGGGTTACATGCCGCCGCGGTAGTTCGGCGCCTCGCGCATGATCTCGACGTCGTGCACGTGGCTCTCGCGCAGGCCCGAGCCCGTGATGCGCAGGAACTGGCAATTGGTCTGCATCTCGCGGATCGTGCCGTTGCCGGTATAGCCCATGGCCGCCCGCAGGCCGCCGACCAGCTGGTGCAGGATGCTGCCCACTGCGCCCTTGTAGGGCACGCGGCCCTCGATGCCCTCGGGCACCAGCTTCAGGGTGCTCTGCACCTCTTGCTGGAAATAGCGGTCGGCCGAACCGCGCGCCATGGCGCCGATCGAGCCCATGCCGCGGTACGACTTGTAGGAACGGCCCTGGTAGAGGATCACCTCGCCCGGCGCCTCGTCGGTCCCGGCCAGCAGCGAGCCGATCATGGCGCAGTCGGCGCCGGCGGCAATCGCCTTGGCGAGATCGCCGGAATACTTGATGCCGCCGTCGCCGATCGCGGGAACGCCCGCGGCGCGGCAGGCCTCGGCCGCCTCCATGATAGCCGTGAGCTGCGGTACGCCGACGCCCGCCACCATGCGCGTGGTGCAGATCGAGCCCGGGCCGATGCCGATCTTCACGGCGTCGGCCCCGGCGTCGATCAGCGCCTGCGCGCCCTCGCGCGTGGCGACGTTGCCCGCCATGACCTGGGTGTAGTTGCTGAGCTTCTTCACGCGTGTCACGGCCTCGAGCACGCCGCGCGAATGGCCATGCGCGGTGTCGACGACGATCACGTCGACATCGGCGTCGATCAGCAGCTGGGCGCGGCGCAGCCCGTCCTCGCCGACGCCGGTCGCCGCGGCGGTGCGCAGGCGGCCCTTCTCGTCCTTGCTGGCGCCCGGGAACTTGTTGGCCTTCTCGATGTCCTTGACGGTGATAAGGCCGATACAGCGATAGGCGGCGTCGACCACCAGGAGCTTTTCGATCCGGAATTGATGCAGCAGGCGTTTGGCCTCTTCCTTGGTGGCGCCCTCGGTCACCGTGACCAGGCGCTCCTTGGTCATCAGCGTGCTCACCGGCGTGCCGCTCTCGGTGGCGAAGCGCACGTCGCGGTTGGTCAGGATGCCGGCCAGCTTGCCGCTGCCGCGCTCGACCACCGGGATGCCCGAGATCTGGTTGGTTTCCATCAGCGCCAGCGCGTCGGCCAGCGTCTGGTCGGGATGGATGGTGACGGGATTCACGACCATCCCGCTCTCGAATTTCTTGACCCGGCGGACCTCGTTGGCCTGCGCCTCGGGCTCGAGGTTCTTGTGGATGACGCCGATGCCGCCGGCCTGGGCCATGGCGATCGCCATCCCGGATTCGGTGACGGTGTCCATCGCCGCCGACATCAGCGGGATGTTGAGTTCGATGGTCCGCGTGAGGCGTGTGCGGGTGTCGGTCTGTCCGGGCAGAACCGACGACGCAGCAGGCTTCAGGAGGACGTCATCGAAGGTGAGCGCTTCCTGAATCTGCATACCAACCTCCATGAAGGAGAAATGAAAACGGCGGCCTCGGAGAGGGCCGCCGGGTTGGCGAGCCCTTATACAGAGTGCTGCGCACAAGCCAAGTCCCAAGCCAAGTCCGCTGGCGCGTGTCCGTTATGCACGGGTAGCCCTACGCGACACCCTGGAAATCGCGTTTCCCGATTTCGACGCCCCACTGGCGCAATATTGCGCAGGTGGTGGTGCCGTGGAAACAGAAGTCCGGCGGGGCGAAATGCAGCAAATGCGGCTCGCTGGGCCGGCAGGGCGGCACCCGGCGCCGAGCTGCCGCTGGTAGACGGAAATCAAAGCGGCGTTCATGCCGAACTACATTGGAAACGCCGGGTCGCCCCGACCGCGCAAAACCTATCCGCGAAAGCCCAGACCGACGACATACATTTCAGCCGAGTCCGCCCGGCTGGCCTCCGGCTTGACGTGGCGGACCTTCTCGAAGTCCTTCTTCAGCCGGTCGAGCAGCGTCCGTTCGGTGCCGCCGCGCAGCACCTTGGCGATGTACGTACCGCCGGGCTTCAGTATCTGGCGGGCAAAATCGTGCGCCGCCTCCGCGAGGCCCATGATTCTCATGTGGTCGATCTGCGTCTCACCCGTGGCAGCGGCCGCCATGTCGCTCAGCACGACGTCGGCCGGGCCGCCCAGCAACTCCGTCAGCAGGGCGGGCGCATCTTCGTCGTAAAAATCCTTGGCGAGCACCGTGGCACCGGCGATCGGCTCGACCGGCGTGAGGTCGATGCCGATCACGACGCCCTTGTTCTTGCCCGAACTCACACGCTCGACGGAGACCTGGGTCCAGCCGCCCGGTGCCGCGCCCAGATCGATGATGCGGCCGCCCGGCTTCAGGAACCGGAACTGATCGTCGATCTGCAGCAGCTTGAATGCGGCGCGCGAGCGATAGCCACGCTTCTTGGCCTCGACGACGTAGGGATCGTTGAGCTGGCGCTGCAGCCAGCGCTGCGACGAAACGGTGCGGCCGCGCGCCGTCTTCACGCGAACCGTGGCGCGCCGACCTGTCGGAAGGCTGCCCTTGGTATCCTTTGCCACGGTCAGTTGCCCCGACGGCAGAGCTGGTCGGCGTCGCGGTCGGCCTGCCGCATCAGGTCCATCAACACGCCTTCGCGCAGGCCGCGGTCGGCCACGCGCACGACCGGCGCCGCCCACTGGCGGCACACCGCCTCGAGAATCGCCCCGCCTGCGAGCGCCAGATCGGCACGATCGTCGCCGATGCAGGGCAGATGGGTGAGCTGGTCGACCGACATCGTGGAAAGCATGTCACAGATACGCAAGACTTCCTCTCGGCCGATACGCGAACCGTCGACCATGGTGCGGTTATAGCGCTTGAGGCCGAGATGGTATGCGCTAACCGTCGTTACGGTGCCCGAGGCGCCGATCATCTGGACTTCCCCGCGCGCAATCGCCGGTCCAATCTGGTGCATGGCGCCGAAGGGCCGGAGGTCGCTGCGGATCTTCTCGACCATGTCGTCGTAGCAGGCCCGGCTCAGCGGCCGTTCGCGCGGCTGGCCGCGCGTGCAGGATTCCGTGAGCGTGACGACGCCCCAGGGCACCGATGTCATGCCGATCAGCTCGGTGGTCACACAGCCCGGGCGGCCTGGACGGGGCCGGACGCGAACCCAGCTCACCTCGGTCGAGCCGCCGCCAATGTCGATCAGCAGGCCGAACGGTATCTCGGGATCCAGCAGGTTCTCGCAGCTCGCCAGGGCGAGCCTCGCCTCTTCCGGGGGCTGGATCAGGTCGAAGCTGAGGCCGGTGTGCGCCTTTACCATGCCGAGGAAGTCCTCGCCGTTGCAGGCGCGGCGGCAGGCCTCGGTGGCGATGTGACGGGCGCGTGTCACACGATTGCGTTCGATTTTGCCCGCGCAGACGCCAAGCGCATGCAGCGTGCGTTCGATGGCTTCACCGCACAGCGACCCGCTCAGCGCCACCCCCTCGCCCAGCCTTACGGGGCGAGAATAGGCATCGATCACCTCAAAACCCTCGACCGATGCCTTCGCCACCAGGAGCCGGCAATTGTTGGTGCCGAGATCAATGGCAGCGAAGGTGTGCGCAAATCGACCGCTGTGCCAGCCTCCCTTGGGCGTGGATTCCCCGGCCATTCACAACTCTTTTGTTGGCCGCATCGTAACTGAGGAAAGTGCCCACGGCGAGGGCCGCTTGCCAATCCGGCCCGCCCTCGCTAAATCCGTCGCCCGGCCTGGTTCGCTTGGTCCTTGGGGGATAGTTTAACGGTAGAACAATCGGCTCTGACCCGGTTAGTCTTGGTTCGAATCCAGGTCCCCCAGCCAATTCTCTTTTTTCGCCAAATTGGCCGCGCCGCCCGCCTTCTGGCGGGCGGCGATGGCAGTGGTTTCCGCCAATAAATCAAATGGTTGGCGGAATGTGGCGACCACTTCGCCATTCTCCCATGAGCAGTTCGATAGCAGGAAGTTAAGCAAACGCCTCTTTTGGCGTGGCTCCTGTCTTTCGAACAACTTTTGGGCGTTCCGCGCCAGTTCGAGAATCTGCACGCCCTCTTCCATGTAGGACTGCTCGGCCGTTTCGTGCCGATCGATCTCGCGCTGCAAGCGCTGCTGCTCGGCGCGCCACTCGCCCGCGAACCTGTCGAAGAAGTCGCCGCCGATCTTCCCGTCGAGTTTGTCGACGTACATGGCATTGATGCGGTCACCGAGTCGCCCGTGCTCGGACCGGAGACGCCCTATCGCCGCCTGATGCTCCAGGCGCTGGTCGGCGTGGCTGGCGTGTAGTGCCTCCCGCACCCACGCCAGCACTTCATCATCGAAACGCAAGCGACCGAGCAGTTCTGTGAATTGGGCCTCGAGCTTTTCCTCGCGCACATACTTTCGGCGGCAGGCGGCGGGGTTGCCCTTGCACTTATCGGCGTAGCCTGTGCAGTGATAATAGACGTAGCGCTGCTTCTTGATCTCGCCCACGACTGAGCAGCCGCACTGGCCACAGGCGATGAGGCCGGAAAAGGCGAAGTCGTGCGTCACGCGTCGGTGCTTCTTGGTGAAGCGCCCATCCATTATGCCCTGCACGCGCTCCCACAATTCGACCGAGACCAGTGGCTGGTGCCGGCCCTGGATCATCTTGCCATTCCACTCGTACCAGCCGTTGTAGAGGCGCGTGTGGAGGATCGTGTGAATGGTGCTGACCGGCACCTTCGCCCCGCTCTTGCGGTAGACGAGGCCAGCGTCACGCGCCATGTGCGAAACCTCCTGCATCGAGTATTGGCCGGATGCATACCATTCGAACAGCTTGGCGATGATGGGCGCCACGGCGGGATCGACCGCGATGATCTTCTTGCCGTCCGGGCCGGTGACGTTGCGATAGCCGAGCGGGCACTTGGTCGGCCAGATGCCTTGCTCGGCTTTTTCCTGCATGCCCTTGCGCGCTTCCTCGGACAGGTTGTCGATGTAGTTCTTTGCCATCAGCACCTTGATGCCGTGCATGAACTTTTCCGACGAGCGCGACTCGCGCGACAGTACCACGCCTTCCTTGGGGAAATGGATTTCGACCCCAAGCTCGTCCACCGTCACCCAGTCCTTGAGGTTGCGGTAGAGCCGGTCGGTCTTCTCGACCAACATCACGCGGACCGCCGGATGGGCCTTGAGATAGGCGACCATCTCGCCGAAAGCGGTGCGGCCGGTCTGCTTGGCCGTTTCCACGTCCACATATTCCTGCGCCACCGCGAAGCCCTGCGCCGAGGCGTACTCCTTCAGCAGCTTCAACTGCGCGGGGATCGAGAAGCCTTCCTTCTCCTGCTCCTTGGAGGAGACGCGGGCGTAGATCACCGCCTGCTTGCGGGCGGGATCAGCGGCGGGTGCGGGCTTCGATGTTCTGACCATATTGTTTAGTGTGAACTGGACATATGGCGTTTGCAAGCCTCGCGACGCATCATGAAGGTCCTGGGACAAGTCCCATGAAGCGCACAAACATGCCATGTCCGCGCCAAAGCGGCGTTGCTGGAACGGCACCCGCAGGGTCAAAGGCATCGTCTGCGTTAGACACACCGACCGAGGCAAAATGTCCCGATTTTCCAAGTCCCGAACAGCTTTCGGCGATCGCGCGCCAATTGGCCGGCGGTTCGACCGATGTTTTCGGGTAACGCGTAGCCCGAACCACAACCCACTCCGGACCGTGATCGCCCACGAACCATATTGAGGGATCGACGGAGGGGTTGCCATGCCACGACATCATGGTTCGCCCCTGTTTTACCAAGTGATCCTTTACGACCTGGACGGCGAAATCCTGCAATTCCCAGTCCGTTATCTCGATCAGCTTGTCGCTGACCGTGGCGACCGGATCTATGCCCTGCCCGGTCCGCACATCGTGGAGCCCCCACCCCTGTCCATCGGCGATCCATTCCGCCCCTTTGCGCCGCATGGGCATGATGCAGGCGTGCCCCTTGCAGCCTTCGGCGATTGCCAGGACACCGCGACGGTTTCCGGGAACATCCAGCCTGCCTTCGACGTCTTCAAGCCGAACGAAAAAGAGCTGATTGCCCATTCGGAAGGACAGATGTTCCAGAAAAGGCGGATGAAGGTTCGCCTTCAGCCACGGTACTTGACCTTGCGCCATTTTTTGAATGTGAACGCCCGCCGCGTTCCAGCAACGCGCGAACTCTTGCGAGGCCTCCTGCATATCAATGTCGTACATGGCTCGCTCCTTCGAACCAACGCGGCGCAGCCGAGATCAACGAGCCGCCGACGCCCAGTACCCACCCCTCCACCTGCACCACCGCGCGTTCGGGTGGTGTTAGGTCGGGCTTCAGGAAGGTGGCTAGGGTGCCGTCGCGGTCGGCGCGCGACAGCCAGGCGGCAATGCTGAAGGCGTCGTGCTGGTCGCCGGTTCGGTCCTGGCGGGCGAAACCGCGAGACCATAGCGCGGGATAGACCTCGGCGATGGCGGATCGGCCGGCCGGAATGTCCGAGCCGTCGAACGGCCAGAAATGGACGCGGGCGCCGAGGCGCTGGCGGATGAAGCGCTGCCAGGGGATGCCGGCATGGGTGGATTCCGCCACCGCGCCCTGCACGTCGAAATGAAACACCGATTTCGCGCTTCCGGCGCGCTCCTCCGTCAATCGCCGCCAGCGGGCATTGCCGGTGCGCGCCGCGCCGTTGCCGACCGAACCATCACGCACGAAATCGACGTAGATGTGATCCTGGTCGGTGGGCCAATGATGCTGGAAATCGTCGAGGAACGCCGGCCAGTCGGGAAGCAGCCGATGCACCTCGAAATAACGCAGCGGGAAGGAAAAGCCGTGGTCGATGCCGACCAGCGTGGGCACGTCTTCGGCGAGCCGTTCCACCAGCCATTCGGCGATGCCGCGCCGCGTCCAGTATTTGCGCGGGCTGGGCGGCGGTGGAACTTCAGTCGGCAGCGCATCGCCCTCGGCCAGATAGACGCGCAGGCCCTTGAGGCTCGCGATCGGGGTTTCCGCGCCCGAGTAGTCGATGCCGATGAAACGGGCGAAATAGGGCATCGCGGCGCTATTCGGTCGAAATGTTCAGCAAGACGCCGCTCGCAATCGGTTTATCAGCCGGCGGCGAAACGCCGTTCCGTTCCATCTCCGTCAGGATCATCAGGATCACGTTCTCGATATGGGTAAGTGCTTCCTCGCGGGTCTCGCCGCCCACCGAAGCGCCATGATGGCGCAGCGCGGGACAGACGGCCCGCCACTCGTCGCCCTGCCGGGAAACCGTCACATGGTATCCAACGGTCACGCGGCCTCCTCCTCCATGGTTTCAGGCACCAGCGCCTCGGCGAGCAGCGCATCGAGCAGGCGGCGGCGGGTAGCGCCGGTGGCGGTCAGGCTCGCCTCTAGCCGGTCGCACAGCGCCATCAGTTCATCGACCTTGGCGACGATGCGGTGTTGTTCGGCGAGCG
>JABMNB010000381.1 GCA_013205335.1 Rhodospirillales bacterium | reverse complement strand
TTCCTGCCGATGTTCACCAGCGCCGAGAAGGAAGCCGCGATCCGGGCGCGCGGCGCCGAGGTGATCCGTGTCGACGGCGACTACGACACCGCGGTCGCCGAGTGCCGCCGCCAGGCCGAGACCAACGGCTGGACGATCATCTCCGACACGTCGTGGGAGGGCTACGATTCGGTGCCGCGCAGTGTCATGCGCGGCTATTGCGTGCTGGTCCACGAGGCGGCGGTCCAGCAATGGGGTAAGGCTCCCACCCATGTCTTCGTGCAAGCGGGCGTCGGCGGACTGGCGGCGGCGGTGATCGGCTATCTCTGGGCGGTCTGCGACGAGCGGCCGGTCTCGATCGTGGTCGAGCCCGAAAGCGCGGATTGCTGGTTCCAGAGCAACCTCGCCGGCAAGCCGACCCTGGCCAGCAGCAATGCCGACACGGTGATGGGCGGTCTCGCCTGCCGCGAGATCTCGCCCGTGACATGGCCGATCATCGGCAAGGCGGCCGACTGGTTCATGACCATCGGGGAGGACACCGTCCTGCCGGCCCGGCGGCTCTATGCGAATCCTTTGGGAAATGATCCCGCGATCATCTCCGGCCCCTCGGGCTGCGCCGGCCTCGCCGGCCTTATGCGGGTCTGCACCGACGCGGACGCCTTCAAGGCGCTGGGCCTCGGCCCGACCTCGCGCGTGCTGCTGATCAACAGCGAGGGCAATCTGGGCGAGCCGCTGCCCTGAGCGGTATCCTTGTCTCGGCGCAGGAAGAGACGCATCCTGCGGGCCAATCACAGGAGTTCCGTTTCGTGCAGCTTCAGCTCAAAACCTGGCAGTTCGTCGACGACTATCTCAAGACCAAGACCGGCATCATCATCCCGATCGGCTCGACCGAGCAGCATGGCCCCACGGGTCTGATCGGCACCGACGCGCTGACGGCGGAAATGATCGCCCGCGGCGCCGGCGAGAAGGTGGGCGCGCTGGTGGCGCCGACCATCTCGGTCGGCATGGCGCAGCATCACCTGGATTTCGCCGGCTCGATCACGCTGAAGCCGACCACGCTGATCGCCGTCGTGCGCGACACGGTGGTGTCGCTGGCGCGGCACGGCTTCACGCGCTTCTTCTTCGTGAACGGCCATGGCGGCAACATCGCCACCGTCACGGCGGCGTTCTCCGAGATCTATGCCGAGCGCTCGATGGAGAGGATGAGCAACCAGCCCTCCATCAAGTGTGCCCTGCGTAACTGGTGGGACGGGGCGGGCATCAAGCGGCTGAGCTCCGAGCTCTATCCGACGGGCGAGGGCAGCCACGCCACCGCCTCCGAGGTGGCGCTCACCTGGTACAAGTATCCCGAGACGATCCAGCGCAAGGAGATGGAGCCGCGCATCGCGCCGAACGGCTCGTTCGCCGACGCCGAGGATTACCGCCGCACCTTTCCCGACGGTCGCATCGGCTCGGACCCCAACCAGGCGACGCCCGAGCACGGCAAGCGCTTCTACGACACCGCCGTCGACGAGGTCGCCCGCGACTACCAGGCCTGGGTGGCGCGGTAGGATTACATCCTAACGTTCACAACATCAGCCTCTTCGCCCTCTCCGCCCGCCTGCGGGGGGAGAGGGAGGGGACCCGCGAAGCGGGGAGGGTGAGGTGGGTCTCCGCTCTCGCTATCGACGCATCGCTTTCTTATCTCGCACCACCTCACCTACCCATTGCTTCGCAATGGGCCCCTTCCTCTCCCCCACTTCGTGGCGGAGAGGACATAATGACGTTGGATGCCCTGCTACCGCGAGACCCGCTCGCGATGCAGGATGTAGAGGCCTGAGCCGACAATCACGGCGATGCCGGCGAACGCCAGGGTGTTGGGGACCTCGCCCCACACGACGTAGCCGATGGCGAGCGCCCACAGGATCGAGGAGTAGCGGAACGATCCCATGACCGAGATCTCGCCGCCCGAACGCAGCGCGATGACGAGGAACTGATAGCCGATCGCGAGCAGCAGCGACGACGCCACGATGTAGCCCAGGGCGCGCGCATCGATCGGTTGCCAGCCCTCGACCAGGGCCCAGGCGCAGCCGACGACGGCAACGGTGATCGCCGTGGTGAAGGAGACGACCAGCGTCGGCACGGCCGGCGGCAGGTGACGCGCGATGACGTCGCGAAAGGCGCCGAGGAAAGTGCCGGTGAGCGCTACCCAGGTCCAGCCGTTGATGTCGCCGGGCCGCGGCTGGATGACCAGCAGCACGCCCGCGAAGCCTACGCCCACTGCGGTCCACCGCCGCCAGCGGACATCCTCCTTCAGGATGAGCACGGCGAGCACCGTCAGGATGAGCGGCGTGGAGAGGTTGACGGCGGTGGCGATCGCGAAGGGGATCTGGAACAGGGCGATCAGGTAGATGATGGCCGCTCCCGCCTCCAGCCCGCCGCGCAGCATGACCTTGGGATGGACCGCGTAGGCCATCTTGCGCCAGGCCCCTGTCGCCAGAAGCGCCAGCGCACACCACAGCGTGGCGAACAGGCCGCGCACGCCGATCGACTGGACCGACGGCACGGTCTCGGCGGCGAGCTTGATCAGCGCATCGTTGAAGATGAAGACGACGACCGACGCCAGCTTCGCCACGATGCCGCGGGTGTTGTCGATCATGACCGTGCTGCTGACGAAGTGACTACTTCGCCATCTTCTCGATGAGCTTCCACTGCTCGGCGGAAACAGGAACCACCGACAGGCGCGACTGACGCACCAGGCCGAAATCGGCGAGCTTCGGATCGGCCTTGACGGCCGCCAGCGTCACCGGCGTCTTCACCGGCGCGACCGGCTTCACATCGACGGTGACGGCCTTGCCCGCCTGGTCGGTGGGATCGGGATAGGCGGGCTTCACGACCTCGGCGATGCCGACGATCTCCTTGCCCTCGTTGGAATGGTAGAAGAAGCAGCGGTCGCCGGGCTTCATTGCCTTGAGGTTGTTCGCGGCCTGGGCGTTGCGCACGCCCGTCCAGGAGGTCTGCCCGTCCTTCACGAACTGCGCCCAGGAATACACCGAAGGCTCGGACTTGATGAGCCAGTAAGCCATTTCGTTTCCCCCGCCCTTACTTGCCTTCGCGCCGCAGCGGCCGCGCCAACAGGGCACGGATCGAATCGTCGAGTCCCGCGCCGCGATGCAGGATACCATCGACGGCGGTGCATATCGGCATCTCGATGCCGAGCTTCGCCGCGCGTTCGAGAACCGCCGGCGCGGTCGCCGCGCCTTCCACCACCTGCCGCCGGCCCTTCATGTAGGCCTCGAGCGACATGCCCTTGCCGAGCGCGGCGCCGAGCGAGCGATTGCGCGACAGCGGCCCGTGGCAGGTCAGCACGAGATCGCCGAGCCCGCTCAGTCCCGTCAGCGTTTCGAGATGGGCACCCATGGCGAGACCGAGCCGCGCCATCTCGGCGAAGCCTCGGGTGATGAGCGCGGCGGCGGCGTTGTGGCCGAGGCCGCGGCCCTCGACGATGCCGGCCGCAATGGCCAGCACGTTCTTCACCGCGCCGCCCAGCGAGACGCCCACCACATCGTCGGTCCAGTAGGGTCGGAACATGCCGGCGGCAAGCGAGGCCGCGAGGTCGCGGCCGAGCGCTGCATCGGCGGTGGCGATGCTGACCGCGGTGGGGAGACCCTGCACGGCCTCCTCCGCGAAGCTCGGGCCCGAGAGCATGGCGATGGCCCGACCCGGCAGCACCTCGGCCAGCACCTCGGGCATCAGCAGGCCGCTCGTGGCTTCGATTCCCTTGGCGCAGATCACGACAGGGCCGCTGCCGGGCAGGTCATGCGCCACGACGCGCAACGCCTGGGCCGGACAGACCAGGAGGATCGCATCGCAGCCGGCGAGCTCGGCGAGGTCCGTTGCCGCTTCGATGCCGGCGTCGAGCGACTGTCCCGGCAGGTAGACCTCATTGCGACGGTCGTGCGCGATCCCCGCCGAAACACTGCGATCACGCGACCACAGGGTCACCCGGCGCCCGGCCCGGCGTCCGAGGCAGGCCAGCGCCGCTCCCCAGGCGCCGCCGCCGACGACACCGATATGCGCGATCGCCGTCACAGGCTGAGATTGAAGGCGATGGAGATGCGCTGCGCGGTGCCGCGATAGGGTCGCACCTGGTGCAGCACCCACGACGGGAACATCACCAGCCGCCCGGCCCGGGGCGAGATCGTCTGGTTGGTGCCGACCGAAAGACCGCCCGGCAGGCTGAAGGCGAGATAGGGCGCATACATCGCCGGCGCCGGGCCACGCGGATCCATGAACTCGAGTTCGCCGCCCAGCGACGGATCGGCCGGGATGCCGCCATCGTCGACATAGTAGACGCCCGACCAGTAGCTGCCGGGATGGGAATGGAATTCGTTGCCGTGACCGCCGCGGTTGATGTTGGCCCAGATGTTGGCCTTCCACGCGATCGAGACCGCATTGCCCTGGCGATCGCTCGTGCTGCGGTTGGCGATGTTGCGCGCATTCGCCAGCAGCTTGATCGCCGGAACGCCCGCCCATTTGTCGAGGTCCCAGGTCGATTGCCAGCCGCCGAGCGTGCTGTGCGGCTCGTTCGCCTGTTCGGCCTCGCGCTTGGCCAGGATCGGGATCAGCGCGGCATTGAGCTGCGGCCCGTCGGGAAGATCGGCGATCAGGATCGGCGTCGCGAAGGCGGCGACGGTGTCGAAGGCGGGCGGGGCCTGGCTCATGGCGGCAGTCTACACCCGATTGGCGGCGGCGGGATCGAGCGGCCAGCGCGGCCGGGGACGGAAATCGAGCGCATCGACCTGGCCGAGACGCAGCCGTTCGACACCGGCCCAGGCGATCATGGCGCCATTGTCGGTGCAGAGCCTGACCGGCGGGGCGACCAGCCGGGCGCCATGCGCCGCCGCGACGTCTGCGAGCCGTCCGCGCAGATAGACGTTGGCGGCAACTCCGCCGGCCACCACGAGTGTCGACGAGGGGGCCAGCGCCAGCGCGTTGGCGCAGCGGTCGGCGAAGACGTCGCCCACCGTGCGCTGGAAGGAGGCGCAGAGATCGGCGACGGCGCGCGGATCATCGGCGGGCAGCTTCTCGACCGTCTGGCGCACCGCGGTCTTCAGGCCCGAGAAGGAGAAGTCGCAGCCGGGCTTGCGCCACATCGGACGCGGCAGCGCGAAGCGGCGCGGATCGCCGCCCTCGGCCGCTTTCTCGACGGCGGGCCCGCCGGGGAAACCGAGGCCCAGCAGCTTGGCGGTCTTGTCGAAGCATTCGCCCGCCGCATCGTCGATGGTCGTGCCCAGCCGCGTGAAGTCGCCAGGACCGCGAACCGTGAGCAGCTGGCAGTGGCCGCCCGACGCGAGCAGCAGCAGATAGGGAAACGAAACCGGCTCGGCAAGGCGCACGGACAGGGCATGACCTTCGAGATGGTTGACCGCGATGAACGGTTTGTCGTGCGCGAAGGCCAGCGCCTTGGCGGTCATGACGCCCACCATCACGCCGCCGATCAGCCCCGGCCCGCCGGTCGCGGCGATGGCGTCGAGATCGGCCAGGCCGACGCCGGCCTCGTCGAGCGCTTGCGCGAGCAG
>JABMNB010000380.1 GCA_013205335.1 Rhodospirillales bacterium | reverse complement strand
GCCTTCAACGAACTCTTGCTGCGCTTCCTTGGTCGACAGGCCTGAGCGCTTCAGAGGCGTAAGGCGACGGCGCGGTTGCCGCCAGCGACGGCGGCGCGGCCCTTTTCGGCGGACACCTCGGTGGCCATGCAACGAGGATTGAGCGGCAAGCCCGGCCAGACGTCGACCTCGAGAAAGCGTGTTTCGCCGGGACCGATGTCGACCGTGGCAGCCTGGGCGGCAGTCTGGGTGAGCGGCGCGTAGCTCGGCGCGCTGCAGGTGATGACATGCTGGCCCGGCGCGATCTCGACACGAATCCACGTCTTGCCGGCCAGCGAGCCGATCGGCTGCTGGTTGTCAGCCAGCGAGAAGATCACCTCCGACCCGACCAGGGAGCTTCGATAGAGGTACAGCACGGACTGACCCGGGGTTGGAGGATCGAACCGTTTGCCCTCGGCATCGGCTACGGGGCCCGCCAACGGAGCGGAGGCGCAGCCGGCGAGGAGCATGGAGGCAGTCAACAGGCAGCCAGGAGCGCGCACGGTTCTCTCCGCAGGGTTTTCGGACGACACGCTCAACGCGCGGTACGCCGGGTCGTTCCGGTGCGGAGCCGGTTGGCTCTTCGGAATTCGGGAGTCGTCGAACCAAAGTCATGGGAGGAACTTTGGATCGTACCGGGCGTTAGCGCGGCCATGGCAAGTGAATCACTGCACGAAGACCCGGCAAAACTCGGCCCCGAGGTCATCGATCGTCACCGCGCGATCGTGTCCCTCATGGAAGAGCTGGAAGCGGTCGACTGGTACGACCAGCGCTCCAAAGCCACCGACAACGCCGAACTGCGCACCATCCTCGAGCACAATCGCGACGAGGAAAAGGAACACGCGGCGATGGCGCTGGAATGGCTGCGGCGAAACGATTCCAAGCTGGACCAGCATCTTCGGACCTTCCTGTTCACCAAGGGCCCGATCACCGAGGTCGAGGCCAGCCTGCACGAGGGAGAGGACGCCGACCCGGGCGCTTCCTCCGATGGCAGCCTCGGCATCGGCAGCCTGCGCCAGGTGAAGAAATGAAAAATCATCTGTTCCGCGACCGCGCGCCCATCACCGAAGCGGGATGGCAAGAGATCGAGCAGGAAGCCAGGCGGACTTTGCGCGCCCTGCTTGCCGCCCGTCGTGTCGTCGACTTCAAGGGGCCTCTGGGCTGGGGAGCGTCCGACGTCGAGCTGGGCCGTGCCGATCCGATCGCCTCGCCGCCGGGCGGCGAGAATGTCAGGGCCCTGCTGCGCCGCATTCAGCCTCTGGTCGAACTGCGCATTCCCTTCGAGGTCACGCGCGCCGAGCTGGACGCCATCGATCGCGGTGCGCGCGATCCCGATCTCGATGCGGTGACGGCGGCAGCGCGCGAAATCGCCATCGCCGAGGACCGCATCATCTTCCACGGCTACAAGGCCGCTCAGATTGCCGGCATCTGCGAAGCACAGCGGGGCCAGGCCGTCGCCCTGGGCACCAGCCACGCCGACTATCCCGATGCCGTCGCCGCGGCGCTGAAGAAGCTGCGCGACGAAGGCGTCGAAGGTCCTTTCGCCGTCGTGCTGAGCGAGCAGCTCTACGAGGACCTGACGTCGCGCACGGATGGCGGCTATCCCATTCTGAGCCACGTTCAGCGCCTGATCGACGGCGAGGTCCACGCCGCCCCCGGACTCGAGGGGGGTCTGGTGATCTCGCTGCGCGGCGGCGATTTCGAGTTGACGGTCGGCCAGGATTTCTCGATCGGCTATCTCGACCACGATGCCGAGCGCGTACGCCTCTACATCGAGGAGAGCTTCACCTTCCTCGTGCTGTCACCGCAGGCGGCCATCCCGCTCACGCCGGGGGATGGCAACAAGGCGTGAGACAGATGCGGATGAAGTCGGGTCGACCGAACCTGTAAAACCGTCGTCCCGACTCGGCGAAGGTCCGCGCGGAACGACCGGACGATCGCCCGGCTGGCGGCGCTTCGCCCAGGAACACAAGAGGGGCTAGCGTCGCGCTTTTGCCGATCGTGCGGCCTGGCTTAATCCCAGACAGAGCCGGCGCGCAATGGCCTCATCGGGCAGGCCCGTCTGCTTGCACCTGATCTCGGCGTCGAGGATCGCAGACAGGGCCGCGCTCAAACGCGGCAGCGGCCAGGTGCGCAGGTGGCGTTCGAAGCGCTGACGGACCGGCCCACCGCGCGGCAGGCTGCGGGCCTTGAACATCGCGCCTTCGAGATTGCCGCCCTTGGCGGCGTGCCCCGACACGAGATGGAGCTGGTCGGCGTGGCGCTGCAGCGAGCGGACGAGCTGGATCGGATTGCCGCCCTCGGCGAAGACGCGGTCGAGTGCGCGGTCGAGGGCCACGAGTTCACCGTCGAAGGTCGCGGCGATCACGTCGTCGATGCCGATCGAGGCGGTGTCGCCCAGCACGGCCATGGCGTCCTCCAGCGTAACGGTCTTGCCGTCGTCGGTGCCCTTGTAGAGCAGCAGCTTGTCGATCTCGCCGCGCGTCTGGCCGCGATCGCCGCCCAGCCTTTCGACGATCCATTCCAGCGCGTCGGGCTCGACGTTCATTCCGTTCGCGCGCGCGGCAGTCTCGACCAGCCCTTCGAGCGCGGCCTCGTTGTCCATGTAGCAGGGCACGGCGGCCAAAGTGGGCTCGGTCTCGGCCAGGGTGCGCAGGCTCGACCGTGGTGTCAGGTTGCCGCCCTCGACGATGATCAACGCGTCGCCGGCGGTCGCCTCGACGAGGTTCTCCAGGGCCGCGACGGATTCTTCGCCGGCCGGCCGCACGCGAATGACGCGGCGGCCGCCCATCATCGACAGCGCCCCGAACTCGTCGGCCAGCCGCGCCGGATCGTGCTTCAGCACGTCGCCGGCAATGTCGACGACCCGGAATGGATCCTTGAGGTCCTCGCAGATCGTCCTGGCCAGCGCCACGGCGCGCTCGGCGACCAGCCCGTCGTCGTTGCCGTAGATCACCACGCCCCGGACCTTGGGGTCGGGCTTCTTCAGGAACGCTTCGACCTGGCGTGCTTCGATCTTCACGGTCTGTCTATACCACCGGCCGGGCGCGCGATTCGAGGCCGCTCATCCAGCGCCAGCAGATCCCGCAGCGCGTTCGTGCCGTCGCCCCGAACCTGCATCAGCCGATGCCGGGCTCGGCGACGGGCAGCGACCGCGCATCGCCAGCAGCATCCGCTGCACGACCATGGGAACGCCCGGCAGCGGCTTTGGGCAGCTTGCTGATCAGGCCCCGCCTCGGGTCATCCTGCGGCTTGCGGGGGATGGCGGCAGATCCGATTTGGACGAAGGGCTCGACGTCATGGAGCCCGCTCGGCGGGCAACGCGGCGCGAGCGGGACGGCGCGCCTTAGGAGGCCTTGTCGGCGGCCGGTTCGGTCCCGCCAGTTTCGGGGCCGCCCGCCGCGGCCTCGCCACCCTCTTCCGCCTTGGCGCGCTCACGGGCGGCGCGCTTGGCTTCGGCCTTCTCGGCGACCTTGATGGCTTTTTGGCGCTCGCGTTCGCGGCGCTCGAAATCGTAGTTCGGCTTGCGTGCCATGTTCTTGGCCCTTCCTGGCTCTGCGGCCCTAGACTACGACGTTTACGATGCGGTTCGGTACGACGATCACCCGCTTGGGGATCTTGCCGTCGAGGCCGCGGATCAGTTCGGGCAGCGCCATCGCCGCGGCTTCCGCCGCGTCCTTGGGGGTGTCCTTGGGCAGCGCAATGGTGCCGCGCAGCTTGCCGTTCAACTGTACTGCAACGGTGACGGTGTCGTCGACCAGCAGATGATCCTCGGGCAGCGGCCACGGCGCGTCGGCCAGCAGGCTCCGGTGGCCCAGCGACTGCCACAGCTCCTCGGCGAGATGCGGCGTCATCGGCCCGATCAGGCGCACGAAGATCTCGAGCGCTTCGCGCAGCGCCCACTTCGTGCTGTCGTCCTTCGCCTCGACCGAATCGATCGTATTGGCGAGTTCATAGAGTCGCGCCACGGCCTTGTTGAAGTGGAAGGCCTCGATGTCGGCGGAGATGCCGGCAATCGCTTTGTGCGCGGCGCGGCGCAGGGCGACGGCCGTGTCAGAGAAGGTCGCGGGCCTGGCCACGCCGATGGCCGGCAGCGCCTCGATCGCGGAGGAAGCGATGCGGAACAGGCGCTGCTGGAAGCGCCAGGCACCGGCGACGCCGGCCTCGGTCCATTCGAGGTCGCGCTCGGGCGGGCTGTCGGACAGCATGAACCAGCGCGCGGTGGCGGCGCCGTAGTCGCGGATGATCTCGTCCGGGTCGACGACGTTCTTCTTCGACTTGGACATCTTCTCCGAGCGGCCGACCTCGACCGGGCTCCTGTCGGAGG
>JABMNB010000379.1 GCA_013205335.1 Rhodospirillales bacterium | reverse complement strand
TGATCGTGCTCGACGAGCCGACCAACGACCTCGACGCCGACACGCTCGACCTGCTGCAGGAAGCGCTCGACGATTACGACGGCACCGTCCTGCTGGTGAGCCACGACCGCGACTTCCTCGACCGGCTGGTCACTTCGACCATCGCGCTCGAAGGCGACGGCACGGCGGTCGAGTATGCCGGCGGCTACAGCGACTACGTGAACCAGCGCGGGCCGCGCGTGGAGCCGACCGGCGTCACGCCGTCGCGCGCAAAGGAAAAAGCCGCACAGCCAAAAGCCGCAGGGCAGGGCAAGCAACGCCTCGGCTTCAAGCGTGAACGCGCTTTGGTCGAGCTGCCCAAGAAGATCGCCGCCCTGCAGGCCGAGATCGCGACCTTGCAAAAGGCCCTGACCGATCCCGACCTCTACCGCCGCGACCCGAAGAGCTTCCAGAGCAAGACGACCCGCATCGGCACCGCCCAGTCCGAGATCGACGCCGCCGAAGGCGAATGGCTCGAACTCGAAATGCTCAGGGAAGAGCTGAGAGGCTAACTTCTCATGTTCCTCGCCCCCGCTAGGGGGAGAGGCTAGGTGAGGGGGCGTCGAAGGTTGATGCTGTGCGCAACCCCCTCACCCAACCTCTCCCCCTAGCGGGGGCGAGGAGTCTGAATTCTCCTTCGTCTTCCGCTCAAAGTGCGCCGCGATCATCAGCGCGGTGGCGACGGTCACTTTCTTCCCCGTGGGAATGTGCAGAAACTGATTCGGCCCATGCGCATTCGAATGCGGGCCCTGCACGCCGGCAATCACGAACTGCGTCTTGGGAAACTTATCACCCAGCATGCCCATGAACGGGATCGTGCCGCCTTCGCCCATGTAGGCGACCGGCTGGCCGAACGCCTCCTGCGAGGCCTCGGTCACCGCCTTCGCCGCCAAGAGCGCTCGCCTCGGCGCGGCCCAGGCCGAGCTCGATGCCGCCGAGACCGAGTGGATGGAACTGGAGCTGCTCAGGGAAGAGCTGGAATCAGCACCGTCACGGTGATCTCGAACAGGAGCGATCCTGTTTCGCCGGCCGCCTGGTGGTCGAGCATCAATAGTGGCCGAGCTTCAATTGCCATATCTCCTCGGCGACGGCGCATGTCGGCAACTGCAAGTCGCCTTCCAGGTCGCACTCTCCGGCTTTGCATCTTGCATCATTGCACTCGTGCGCTGTCGCCTCGGGCATGCTGTCCGTGTCGATGCGCCACAAGAAAACGCCGGCCGCGTTATTCTGCGTCATCTTCTGCCAGCTGACCCCAGGATCGTCCGGCACCTGCGTGGAATCCCAGGCGGGAGGAACCACGTAACCTTCGCCGTTTATGCCGTAAACGATCTTGTCATAGCCGCCCAAAAGGACTGCGTAGTCGTCAGCCCTCGTGCCGTCGCCGCCGTGATCATAGGTCTGCGGCAAGACGTACGTAAATTTGCTGAGGACCTTCTGATCCCTCAAGGGGTCGTTCTGTCCGAACAAAAAGGCCGGGCAGATCGTCAGGATCGGCCGGGTTACGACCTTGCTGAGCGCGTTGGTCACGTAGTCCATAAAAGTCACGAATTTGGCGGACGTGAAATCCTCCACATCCAGCCTACCCTCCCAATCGATGTCGAAGCCGTCCAAACCGTACTTTTGAACGATATCTGCCAGGCCCTTGGCAAATGCTTCCGGTGAAGTCGCCGCCTTGGCAACTTCGTTGCAATACCCGAACGAGATCAGGATCTTGATGCCGTGGTTGGCCGCCCGCGCCGTTTTGACCACGTGCTTGATCCGATAATCGTCGGTGTCGCTGTCTTTCGCCCGGCCGCCATTGAAACAGTTGTCCCGGCCGTTGGTTAGGACAGGGACCCACGCGCCATCAGCCCGTTGGGTAATGCCGATAAAAGCCAGGATGAGCAGGTTGCAGATATGGAAGGGCGCGACGGCGACGATATTCTGGAAATGCTGCAGGGTGCAGCCGTGGAAGACCCCGAAATAGTGCCCGATGACCTTGCCCTCAATGGGGCCGTGGGTATTGGCGTCGCTCATGGCGAGCTCCTGTTGCAGGTTGATCCGATCGACGCTATCGGCCTCGCTGGGTGGCTGAGTTAAAGTAGTGATGCAAACACGTTCTCCGAGCGTGTGCCCTTTAACTGCTCTTTCGGCCATGGTGCGCCGCGATCATGAGCGCCGTGGCGACCGTCACCTTCTTCCCCGTCGGAATGTGCAGGAACTCATTCGGTCCATGCGCATTCGAATGCGGCCCGAGCACGCCGGTGATCACGAACTGCGTCTTGGGGAACTTGTCACCCAGCATGCCCATGAACGGGATCGTGCCGCCTTCGCCCATATAGGCGACCGGCTGGCCGAACGCTTCCTGCGAGGCGTC
>JABMNB010000378.1 GCA_013205335.1 Rhodospirillales bacterium | reverse complement strand
CATGTCGCGCCAGATCGTGGCGGTGATCGCCACGCTCTCGGTCGGCTGGATCGCCCATCGCCTGGGCGGGCCGCGCGGCGTCATCGTGGCGCTGGGCCTCGGCGCCATCGTGATGATGGGTGCCTACCAGTTCTCCTATTCGTTTCTGGCGATCTTCATCGTCACCATGATCTGGGGTTTCCTGTGGTCGCCGCCGATGCCGCTCTACGACGGCGTGCTGGTGACGGAGACCAAGCGCCACGGACTCGACTATGCGCGCGTGCGCATGTGGAGTTCGATCGCCTTCATCGGCGGCACCTTCCTCGCCGGCATCGCGGTCGATCGCTACGGCCCGCCCTGGGTCCTCTACGTCGGTATGGCGAGCATCGTGCTGCTGGCGCCGTTCGCGCTGCTGTTGCCGGCCGCCGCGCCGCGCGCCGCCGCCGCCAGCCAGGGCCATTCGCCGTTCCGCGTGCGCGAGCTGTTGCGCCAGCCGGCCTTCATCCTGTTCCTGCTGGCCTGCGGCCTCTGCCAGGCCAGCCATTCCGTCCTTTACAGCTTCGGCACCCTGACCTGGCGCGCGGCCGGTATCGACGACGTGACGATCAGCGCGTTGTGGGCCCAGAGCGTCGCCATCGAGATCGTCCTGATGCTGTTCGGCGGCTGGCTCTTGGCGCGGCTGGGCGCCTGCGGCCTGATCGGGCTCGGCCTCGTTGCCGGCATGGTGCGCTGGACCGGCATGGCCTTCACGACCGAGCTGTGGGCGCTGGCTCTGCTGCAGGCGCTGCACTCCTGCACCTTCGCCGCCTGCCATCTCGGCGCCATGGCCTTCCTGCAGCGCGCCCTGCCGGCACACGGCGCCGCCATCGGGCAGAGCCTCTATTACGCACTGGGTACCGGCGCCACGCAGGCCGTGGTCTACCAGTTCTCCGGCCTTCTCTATTCGCAATACGGTCAGCTCGCGTTTCTCGCGATGACCGTGGTCAGCGCCCTCGGCCTGTGCGCCCTGCTGCTGCTCGCGCGCACATGGAACGGTGGGTTGCTGGTGGGGCACGCTCAAGTTCCTCTCCCCCGATAGGGGGAGAGGTTAGGTGAGGGGGTTGATCGAGGTGATGTTGCGTCGCCCCCTCACCCAGCCTCTCCCCCTAGCGGGGGAGAGGAGTATGATCGTTAGCGCGAGCGGCCGCGCGCCGTGACCGGCCAGATCTCGACCAGCGTGTCGCCCTTAACCACGTTGTAGCTCTCGTAGAGGTTCACGGTCGGGTCGCAGTGCGGCGGCACGAGGATCACCTGATCGCCGAGTCTGGGCGCCTGCTGGCCCTCGGGCGCAATCACCGCGAGATGCTCGTCACCCATGAAGCGCGTGGTGGCGCCCGGGGCGGCGCCCTTCAGAATCATGGGCGGCCCCTTCTCCGTGGCCATCGCCTTCAGGCCGGCATCGACCGTCACCATGCCCGGCGTGTTGGCGCTGACGACGCGCGCATCGATCTGCAGCGCCTGCTCGAAGGTCGGCTTGTCGAGCCCGCGCAGGTCGCAGACGTTGTAGTCGTGGTCCATGAACACGTAGGAGCCGACCTGCAGCTCGGTGAAGACGCCGAGCTTGGCATCGATGTAGTGCGTGCCGGTGCCCGAGCCCGAGACGATGGCGGGCTTCAGCCCCGCCGCCCCGAGCATGTCGAGGATGCCCTTGAGATAGTCCGTGCGTTCCTTGATCTCGGCGGTGCGCTGCTTGAAGTCGACGATATGCTGGTGACGGCCGCAATAGAACTGCACGCCGGCATATTTCAGCGACTTGAGGTTGGCGATCTTCTGCACCAGCTCGAGCGTGGCCTCGGGCGAGGCCGTGCCGGTGCGATGGATGCCGGGATCGATGTCGACGATCACGGCGATCAGCCTGCCGGCCTTTGCGGCCGCAGAAGCCAGTGCCTCGGCATTATCGGGATGGTCGACCACCAGCATCAGGTCGGAGACCTTGCCGTTGAGCTCGACGAGGCGCGCGATGGCCTGCGGCGTCACCACCGGCGAGGTGATGTGCAGGCTCTGGATGCCGGCCTCGCCCAGCGCTTCGGCCTCGCCCAGCTTGGCACAGCAGACGCCGAGCGCGCCAGCCGCCATCTGGCGGCGCGCGATGTCGGCCGACTTGTGCGTCTTCGAATGCGGCCGGAGCTTGACGTTGTGCGCCTTCGCGAAGTTCGCCATCTCCGCGATGTTGCGATCGAGCATCTCGAGATCGAGCACGAGCGACGGCGAGTTCAAGGAGCGCCGTGAGCCCTGCTGTCCGATGAGATGTCCGTGCAGACGCTGGGCTTCGCTGGTCATTTCTTCTGTCCTTCGGTTTGCAATGTGCGCACGACCATGGCTTCGCCGGTCGTGCCGCGGTTGACGCCGGCGCTCTTCATGAAGGTGTTGTCGCGGCCGGTGCCCCAGAGCGCGACGCCCTGGGCCAGCAGGCCGCCGTCCACCTTCACCGTCTCGCCGGTGATGAAACGCGCCTCGTCGGAGGCGAGGAAAGTCGCCACGTCGGCGATGTGCTCGGGTTCGCCACGGTCGGGCCAGGGCTGCTGGCCAAACTGCTTCTCGTATTTGTCGGGCCGGCCGCGATGGACCAGAGGCGTCGAGATCACGCCAGGCGCGATACCGACCACGCGGATGCGATCGGGGCCCAGCTCGGCCGCCACGTTTTCGATCAGGCTGATGCAGGCCGCCTTCGCGGCCGAATAGGCATGGCTGCCACCGCCGCCCACCATGCCGGCGATCGAGGCCGTCACCAGGATCACGCCGCCGTCTCCATGTTCCTTCATCGCCAGCGAGGCGTGCTTCATGCCGAGGAACACCGAACGCGTCAGCACCGCGAACGTATAGTCCCAGTCCTCGACGCTGGTCTCGGCAATCGGCCCGAAGGCGCCGCCGACACCGGCATTGAGATAGGCAATGTCGAGCCGCCCAAAATGGCTCTTGGCCTCGGCGACCATGGCTGCGACATCGGCCTCCCTGGCCACGTCACAGCGCACGAAGCCGATGCCGTCACCGAAGCCCTGCGCCTTGGCGACCGCCAGCGTCTCCGCGCCATTGGCCTCGTTGAGGTCGGCCACGAGCACCTTCGCGCCCTCGGCGAGGAACCGCATGACGGTCGCGCGGCCCATGCCGCTCGCGCCACCCGTAACGATGGCCACCTTGCCCGCCAGTCGATTCATGTCGATTTCGCCCTCCGATGCCATGGTGGTGTCGCCGGCATCGCGAGGCAAGCCTGACGTTTCGTCACCCCCGGCGCTTCAGGCGAGAGCCGCGCAGGCCTCCCCGATCAGCCGCCCCGCCTCGTGGATATGTTCGGTCGGCACAGCGAAGGTCATGCGGACGCAACACGGAAGCCCGCAGGCCTCGCCCAGCAGAACCGCAATCGCTTTGCCCAAGACGAGCACGCCGGAGTCGTTCCGCTTTACGCCGTCTTCTGCGCCTTCAGCCCCAGCTTCTCGATCGTCTGCTCACGCATCACGAATTTCTGGATCTTGCCGGTGATGGTCATCGGGAACTCGGGCACGAACTCGATGTAGCGCGGGATCTTGTAGTGGGCGATCTGGCCCTGGCAGAAGGCGCGGATATCCTCGTCGGTCGCGGTCTCGCCGGCGCGCAGCTTGACCCAGGCGCAGACCGCCTCGCCGTAGCGCGCGTCGGGCACGCCGATCACCTGGACGTCCTGCACCTTCGGGTGACGGTAGAGAAACTCCTCGATCTCGCGCGGATAGACGTTCTCGCCGCCGCGGATGATCATGTCCTTGAGGCGGCCGACAATGTTGACGTAGCCCTCCTCGTCCATGGTCGCGAGGTCGCCGGTGTGCATCCAGCCGGCCGCGTCGACGGCCTCCTTCGTCTTCGCCTCGTCGTTCCAGTAGCCCTTCATCACCGAATAGCCGCGCGTGCAGAACTCGCCGGTCGCGCCGCGCGGCACCGCCTTGCCCTCGGTGTCGACGATCTTGATCTCGATGTGCGGCAGCACCTGGCCCACCGTCGAGACGCGGCGCTCGACCGGGTCGTCGGTGGCGCACTGGGTCGAGACGGGCGACGTCTCGGTCATGCCATAGGCGATGGTGACCTCGCCCATGTGCATGTGGCTCTGCACCTTCTTCATCACCTCGATGGGGCACGGCGAGCCGGCCATGATGCCGGTGCGCAGGCTCTTGAGGTCGAACTTCGCGAAGTCGGGATGGTCGAGCTGGGCGATGAACATGGTCGGCACGCCATAGAGTGCCGTGCAGCGCTCCTCGGCCACGGCCTGCAGGGTGGCCAGCGGATCGAACGCCTCGGACGGATAGATCATGGTCGAGCCGTGCGTCAGGCAGCCGAGATTGCCCATCACCATGCCGAAGCAGTGATAGAGCGGCACGGGGATGCACAACCGGTCCTGCGGCGTGAGCTTCAGCCCCTCGCCCACGAAGTAGCCGTTGTTCAGGATATTGTGGTGGCTGAGCGTGGCACCCTTGGGAAAGCCCGTGGTGCCCGACGTGAACTGGATGTTGATCGCGTCGTCGAACTGCAGCTTCGGACCGAGCTCGGCGATGCGCGTCTTCTCGGCAGTGCCGCCGGCCGTCGCCACATCGTCGAAGTTCAGCATGCCCGGCGTCTTCTCAGTGCCGAGGCGAATGACGTGCTTCAGGTGCGGCAGCTTGCTGGCCTTCACCAGGTCGTCGACGATCTCGAGATAGTTCGAGGTCTTGAGCGCGGGCGCCAGGATCAGGGCTTTGCACTCGACCTTGTTCATCGCGTACTCGAGTTCGGCGCGGCGGTAAGCCGGATTGACGTTGACCAGCACGAGGCCCGCCTTCGCGGTCGCGAACTGCGCCAAGGTCCATTCCGAGGTGTTGGGCGACCAGATGCCGACCCGGTCGCCACGCTCCAGCCCGAGCGTCAGCAGGCCCGCAGCCAGCTCGTCGACCCGGCGGCCGAGCTCGCCCCAGCTCCAGCGCACGTTCTGGTGGCGGACCACCAGCGCCTCGCGGTCGCGATGGGTCTCGACGGTGCGGTCGAAGAAGGCGCCGATCGTCTCGCCGATCAGCTTCCTGTCCGAGACGCCATGATCGTAAGAGATTCTAGGGGCGGCCTGAGCTTTGGTCATGCGGCGAGATTAGCGTGCCGTGCCAGATTTGGAATCATGAAACTCAATTTCGTCACCGTCGACGTCTTCACCGATCGCCAGTTCGGGGGCAACCCGCTGGCCGTCATCACCGATGCCCAGGGACTGTCGGGTGAGCGGATGCAGGCCATCGCGGCCGAGTTCAACCTGGCCGAAACGACCTTCGTGCTGCCACCCCGGGACCCCGCCCACACCGCCGAGGTCCGCATCTTCACGCCCAAGGCCGAGATGCCCTTCGCCGGCCATCCCAATGTCGGCACCGCCTTCGTCCTGGCCCGTGCCGGCAGCAGTTACGGGCGGCCGGTGACCGGCGACCGGCTGGTCTTCGAGGAGAAGGCCGGGCTGGTGGCCATGGACATCACCCGCGAAGCCGGCGCCGTCGTGGCGACGCGGCTCGCCGCGCCCGTGCCGCTCGGCTTCGGCGAGGAGATCGATCCCGCCCTCGTGGCGGCTGCCTGCTCCCTGGAGCCCGACGACCTGAAGCTTGACGTTCACCCGCCGCGCGTCGCCTCCTGCGGCGCGGCGCTGCTGTTCGTCGAACTGAAGTCACGCGAGACGCTGCGCCGGGCGGCCCCCCGCGCCGAGATGTTCGCCCGAGACTTTCCGCGCGACCGCATCGTCGGCATCCATCTCTACGTGCAGGCGAAGGATGGCGACATCGACATCCAGACCCGCATGTTCGCCCCCGAGCACGGTATCCCCGAGGATCCGGCGACCGGCGCCGCCAACGTGGCGCTGATCGGCGTGCTGGCGCATCACCGGCCCGAGGCCGACATCACGCTCGCCAGGACAATCGGCCAGGGCTTCGACATGGGCCGCCCCAGCGTGCTGCAGGCGTCGGCGGAGAAGAAGGACGGCACCGTCGTCGCAACCTATATCGGCGGCCGCTGCAAGCCGATGATGAGCGGTGTGATCGAGTTGGAGTAGCAGCTTCTGCTCTCTTTCAGACTCCTCGCCCCCGCTAGGGGGAGAGGTTGGGTGAGGGGGTTGCGCACAGCATCAGCCTTCGACGCCCCCTCACCTAGCCTCTCCCCCTAGCGGTGGAGAGGAACATGAGGGGCGAGCGGCAGCGCCGCCCCCTGTTTCACCGGACGCAGCGCGAAGGAGCTGCGGATCTGCGCGATGCCCTGGATCTTGGTGAAGTCCATGACGAAGCGTTCATAGGCTTCGAGGTCGGGCACCACGACCCTCAGCAGGTAGTCGCTGTCGCCGGTCATCAGGTAGCACTCCATCACCTCGGGCCGCTCCGCCGCGGCGCGCTCGAAATCCTTCAGCGCCTTCTCGTTCTGGGTCGAGAGCGACACGCTGACGAAGACGTTGACCGACAGGCCGACCGCCTTGGCATCGACCTGGGCGGCGTAGCCCTTGATGACGCCCGCCTCCTCCAGCGCCTTGACCCGCCGCCAGCACGGCGACGACGACAGTCCGACCTGCTCGGCGAGGTCGGCGTTGCTCAGCCGGCCATCGTGCTGCAGCCGCTCGAGAATGCGCCGGTCGATCTTATCCAGGGAGATCATTGCTCAATCTGCCGAAATTCAGGAAAATTCTTCCCTATTCAGCCTATCCGGCGACCCAAACGCAAGGACCTTCCAGCGGAGCCGGCGTATGCCGGTGGCCATGACCACCCTCGCCCCCATGCAGCGTCTTCGCCTCCTTCGTGAACTGGAACGCAAGGTGCTGTGGCTCAGCGCCTGGACGATCCATCACGCCAACCACATCCGACCCAACCGCGACGGGCTCAAGGTCGGCGGCCACCAGGCCTCCTGCGCCTCGCTGGCGACGGTCATGACGGCCCTCTATTTCTCGGTGCTGCGGCCCGAGGATCGCATCGCGGTGAAGCCGCATGCGTCGCCGGTGTTCCACGCCATCCAGTATCTGTTCGGCCACCAGACCCGCGACAAGCTCGAACGCTTCCGCGCGCTGGGCGGTGCGCAGTCCTATCCGTCGCGCACCAAGGACACCGACGACGTCGATTTCTCGACCGGCTCGGTCGGCCTCGGCGTCGCCATGACGCTGTTCTCGTCGATCGTGCAGGACTATGTGCGCCTCAAGAACCTGGGCGACGGCAAGCGGCCCACGGGTCGCATGGTGGCGCTGGTCGGCGACGCCGAGCTCGACGAGGGCAACATCTTCGAGGCGCTGCTCGAAGGCTGGAAGCACGACGTCCGCAATCTCTGGTGGGTGATCGACTACAACCGCCAGAGCCTCGACGGGGTGGTGAACGACCGGCTGTTCGGCCGGGTCGCCGAGATGTTCGAGCTGGTCGGCTGGCGGGTCGTCACCTTGAAATACGGCAAGCTGCTGGAGACCGCCTTCACGCAGCCCGACGGCGCGCATCTGCGCGACTGGATCGATGCCTGTCCCAATTCGCTCTACTCGGCGCTGGTGTTCAAGGGCGGCGCCGGCTGGCGCGAGGCGCTGACGCGCGATCTCAACCAGTATCCGGGCGTGCGGCGTATCCTGGAACAGCACGACGACACGGCGCTGCACAGGTTGATGACCAACCTGGCCGGCAACGACATGCAGGCGGTGGTCGATGCTTTCGAGGGCGTGAACGACGACACGCCGACCTGCTTCATCGCCTACACGATCAAGGGCCAGGGCCTGCCCTTCGCCGGCCACAAGGACAATCACTCCGGCCTGATGACGCTCGACCAGATGGCGGGCTTCAGGAAGGGCATGGCCATCGAGGACGGCCAGGAGTGGGACAAGTTCGCGGGCCTTTCGTCCGCACCGGCCGAGCTGCAGTCTTTCCTCGACGCCGCACCGTTCAATGCCGAGGGCCGCCGCCGCACCGAAGCACCCGTCGTCGCCATTCCGGCGCAGCTGCCCAAGCCCAACGACAAGAAGTCGAGCACGCAGGAAGGGTTCGGCAAGATCCTGAACGCCATCGCGGCGGAAGACGGCGAACTCGCCCGCCATATCGTCACGACCTCGCCCGACGTCACGGTCTCGACCAATCTCGGCGCCTGGGTGAACCGGCGCGGCCTGTTCGGCCATACCGAAGCCGAGGACGTGTTCCGTGAGCTCAAGGTCGTGTCGGCGCAGCTGTGGCGCCAGACGCCCAAGGGCCAGCATGTCGAGCTGGGCATCGCCGAGAACAACCTGTTCATCCAGCTCGCCGCGATGGGCCTCAGCCATCAGCTGTTCGGCGCGCGCCTGCTGCCGATCGGCACGCTCTACGATCCGTTCATCGCGCGCGGCCTCGATGCGCTGAACTATGCCTGCTACCAGGATTCGCGCTTCATGGTCGTGGCCACGCCCTCGGGCGTGACTCTGGCGCCGGAAGGCGGCGCGCATCAGAGCATCCATACGCCACTGATCGGTATCGGCCAGCCCGGCCTCGTCTCCTACGAGCCCGCTTACGTCGACGAGCTGGCGGTGCTGATGCGCCATGGGCTCGACTATATGCAGCGCGACGACGGCGGCTCGGTCTATCTGCGCCTGTCGACGCGCAGCCTGCCCCAGCCCGAGCGCACGTTGACGACCGAACAGCAGGCCGACATCGTGTCCGGCGGCTACTGGTACGCCCCGCCCGAGGACGGTGCGGACGTGGCCATCGTCGCCATGGGCGCGGTGACGCCGGAAGCGATCTCCGCGCATGAGAGCGTCGTGCGCGATTTCGCGGGTGCCGGCCTGCTGGTGCTGACCTCGCCTGACCGGCTCCACACCGACTGGCTCGCCGCGCAGCGGTATCGTGGCCGGACGACAGGTCAAGTCGACCGCTCGCCGAGCCCGATCGAACGCCTGCTCGCGCCCTTGTCGCGCGATGCGCGCATCGTGACGGTGATGGATGGCCATCCGCTGGCGCTGTCCTGGCTGGGGTCGGTACGCGGACAACGGGTCGTGCCGCTCGGCATCGAGAAGTTCGGGCAGTCCGGCGACATCCCCGATCTCTATCGAACCTACGGGCTCGATTCGGCGGCGATAATCGACGCGGTGGCGCGCGCCGTCTAAAGTGGCGGCGTGAAAGTAGACGGCACACCCTACCGCACCATCTGGCTCGGCGCCGACGGCACGACCGTCCAGGCGATCGACCAGACCCTGCTGCCCCACCGCTTCGTCGTGCGCGACTTCCGCACGATGGAGGACGCGGAAGTGGCGATCCGCTCCATGATCGTGCGCGGCGCCCCGCTGATCGGCGCGGCGGCGGCCTACGGCATGGCGCTCGCCATGGCGGCCGATCCCTCCGATGCCATGCTGGCGCGCGCCTGCAAGGTCCTGATGGACTCCCGCCCGACCGCAGTGAACCTGCGCTGGGCGCTCGACGACCTGCACGCGCTGCTGGCGCCACTGCCGGCCGCCAGGCGCCGCGAGGCCGCCTACCGGCGCGCCGCCGAGATTTGCGACGAGGATGCCGAGATCTGCCGCCGCATCGGCGAGAACGGACTGGGGCTCATCGCCGCGCTGACGCCACGCGACAAAAGCGGCCGGATCAACGCTCTCACCCACTGCAATGCCGGCTGGCTGGCCACCGT
>JABMNB010000377.1 GCA_013205335.1 Rhodospirillales bacterium | reverse complement strand
GCGTCAGGATCAGCGCCAGTGCAAAGCAGAAGGCGGCACCCAGCGCCAGGAGCATGGGGGCGAGGTTGGCCGCGCCGCTCATCGTCTGCTATGTCCGCCGGCTTCGAGAACGTACGAGGGAAAAATGGACACGCTCACCTACTGGAACGGCACGTGGCACGAGGGCAACCCGGCAATCCTGGGCCCGCGCGACCACGCCTTCTGGCTGGGCTCCATGGTATTCGACGGCGGCCGGGCATTCGAGGGCTGCGGCCCCGACCTCGACCTCCATGCGGAACGTGTCGTGCGCTCGGCCCGTGCCATCGGCCTGAACCCGACGCAGAAGCCGGAAGAGATTCTCAAGCTGATGCACGAGAGCGTGCGCCGCTTCGGTTCCAAGGCCGAGCTCTATGTCCGGCCGATGTTCTGGGCGGGCAAGGGCGGCGCCGGCCCCATCTCGGTCGATCCGGACTCCGCGCAGTTCCTGCTCTGCACTTATGTCTCACCGATGCGCGCCGGCACGCCGCTGACGCTCGGCCTCTGCCGGTCTATCCGCCGGCCGGCGCCCGAGACCGCGCCGACGGATGCCAAGGCGAGCTGCCTCTATCCCAACTCCTCGCGCGGTGTCGCCGAGATGCTGAAGCGCGGCTTCAACAACGGCGTCGTGCTTGATCCGCTCGGCAACGTGGCCGAGACCTGCAGTTCCAACCTGTTCATCGCGCGTAACGGCGTGGTCGCGACCCCCGTGCCGAACGGCAGCTTCCTGGCCGGCATCACGCGCTATCGCACGATCAAGCTCCTGCGCTCGGCCGGCATCACGGTCGAGGAGCGCACGATCCGCCCGGCCGAACTCGAGGAAGCCGACGAGATGTTCACCACCGGCAATGCCGGCAAGGTGCAACCCGTCAGCCGTTACGAGGACTGCGATCTGCAGCCCGGCCCGATCGCCGCGCGGGCCCACGATCTCTACATGGCCTTCGCCCGGACCCAGCGGGTGATCTGAGGGCGCTTTTCCGGACACGACCTGTCCGGATTCCGTCCGTCCGAAACTCGCAAAGCGCCGGCCCGCCTGGATCGGACGATGCTTTCCGTCGTCGGCCGGACCGTGGTCCTGGACATAGCGCTGCGCCTCGCCGGCAGCCTCCGGACTGTAGAGGCAGGGCGTGCGCCGCGGCACCGCGCGATCGCGGGGCGCTCCGCCTGGGCCAGGACGATCAGGCCTCGCGCCCGAGGGCCTGTCGTCACGCTCGTTCGAGAGTTCGGCGGTGGCGTTGGCGACGCACGGAGCCGCGACACGTCGGCGGTGCCTTCAATCGCTTTCGCGACCGGTATCCGCAGGCCGGCGAGAAGATCATGGCCAACCTCGCCTGCCTGCTCAACAGGTGCCTGATTGTCGCCATTCACAAGTTCGAGGTGTGCGTCCTATCGAGGCCCGAGCGCCTGCGCTTCCGCCCTGATGCGGATCCACATCACTGCGGCATTGAGCACCGAGAAGACGAGTCCGTATGTCGGCAGGCCGAAGACGAGCGGCAGGACGAGGATCTCGCCCGCGACCACCCAGTAGTTAGGATGTGACAGGAAACGATAAGGCCCGTGCCGCACCAGCGGCGCGCCCGGCAGAACGATGATGCGGGTCGTCCAGCGCCCGCCCAGGGAGGCGATCACCCAGACTCGTGCCAACTGCAGCACGACGAAGAGAAGGAGCCAGAACAGGTCGACGCTCTGACCCGCCGGCACGCGATACACTGCGAGATACCAGAGGCCGAGCAGCCACGCGGCATGCAACGCCACGATCAGCGGATAGTGTGCGGCGCCGACCTCGTGCGCGCCCTGCGCCAGCAGGCGGTGCGTATTGCGGCGGGCGAGGACGAGTTCGCCGAGACGCTGCGCCGTGACAAGCCCGAGGATCAGTGCGGCCCAGTCCATCGCCTGGCCTTCAGGCGACGCGGGCCAGCGACAGGCAGCTGCAGGTGAAGCCCGGCCCCAGGGCCGTCAGCACCGTGCGCCGCGGCAGGCCGGCGCCCATCAGACGCTCGAGCACGAACAGCACGGTCGGCGCCGACATGTTGCCGTACTGGCGGAGCACCTCGCGTTCGTGATCGAGAGCGCCTCGTTCCAGACGCAGTGTCGTTTCCAGCGCCGTGATCACCTTGGCGCCACCGGGATGGCAGGCGAAGCGATCGACCGACGCGCGCGCCACTCCGATCCGCGACAGGATGCCGTCGACCGCTGGCCCAACCTGTTGCTCGGCGAAGGGCGGGATCGACCGATCGAAGACGACGCCCAGTCCCGTTGGATCGACCTTCCAGCCCATGATGTCGAGCGTGTCGGGCCACAGATGTTCGCCCGCGCCTTCAATGAGGGCGAGGCCTCGCTCCATCGCACCGGCACGTACGACGCAGGCCGCCGCGCCATCGCCGAAGAGTGCGGTCGCCACCATGTTGGCAGGCGTCAGCTGATCCATGCGGAAGGCGGCGGTGCAGATCTCGATGGCGACCAGCAGCACAGTCGAGCCGAGCCGCGCCGCGGCCAGACGGCTGGCCAGCGCCAGGCCCGAGACGCCGCCGGCGCATCCGAGCCCGAACACCGGCACCCGCTGGACATCAGCGCGAAAGCCCATGCGCCCGGCGACGCGGGCCTCGAGGCTCGGCGTCGCG
>JABMNB010000376.1 GCA_013205335.1 Rhodospirillales bacterium | reverse complement strand
CTCACCGACCTTCAGGCCGCCATCAATCGCTTCGTCGCCGAAACCAACAACGACCCAAAGCCCTTCGTCTGGACCGCCGATCCAAAGAAGATCATCGCGGCCGTCAGAAGAGGGTACCAAGTGTTAGATTCGTTCCACTAGACCGCGCAACTGCGGAAGCCTGCGAACACGTCATTACGGTCAGGCGTGAAGAAGTTGCGATAGGTCGGCCGGGCGACGCGCGCACTCGTTGCCCAGCAACCACCGCGCAGCACCTTGCGGCTGCCAAACCAAGGCTGCGAGTAGTCTTTGTACGGGTCCGCTGAAAACCCGCCGAATGGCAGGAAGTCCGAAGCGGTCCATTCCCAGACATTGCCGATCATCTGCCTGCAGCCGAAGGAGCTATCGCTCTGCGCGAGGGCCGCAGCGTCAATCTGACCGTCAAAGGCGAAATCGAGATTTGCTGTACCCGGGGTCGGTGCGGCATCGCCCCACGGCCAGCGTCGGCGATGATCGCTTAGCCGATTACCCGTCGCTTCGCCGACCGCTGCGGCTTCCCATTCGGCTTCGCTCGGCAGGCGTCGTCCGGCCCACCGGCACCACGCGCTGGCCTCGAACCAGTTGACGAAAACCACCGCTGCGTTTGGTGCCAGTGGCCGGCAGTCGCGATAGTCACGCGCCGTCCAAACGCCATCGCGTTTGTTAAGCCAGTAGGCGGGATGCTCCACCTCCCGCGCCGTCCGCCATGCCCAGCCGGCATCGCACCAGAACTCACGATGGCGGTATCCCCCGTCATCGACAAAGGCCGCGAACTCACCATTGGTCACGGCGGCGCGCGAGATTCGGAAGGGCGCGAGTTCGACTGGATGCGCCCACTTTTCGTTATCGAAGATGAACCCTTCCGTACCGGTCGAACCCAGCTGCCAAGAGCCTCCGGGAACAGCTGCGTCCCCGGGCAGCGCGCCCACAAGCGGCCGAACCGCGCTGCCGAGGCCCTGTGGCGGTGCGTTGGACGAGGTCTGCCGCATATAAGCTTGGGCCTCGATATGCATATCCTCATGTCGGATCGCGAGTTCGTAGAAGTAGCGCGCTTGGTTATCGACGCCGCGACTTAGCTGATCCTCCTGCTGTGACAGGACGTCGGCCATGTAGCGGCAAGTTCCGGTGCGATCCGGCAGGTCGAGGTGCCAGCGCGTCTTGTGCGCAACGTTGCTCGAATCCCATAGCGAGTCGCACCGCTCGATCAGCGGCGCGAGTCGCGCAGCATGACGGAGGGTCCAATACTCGTGAAACCAAGCGATATGGCCCATTTCCCAAAGAACCGGATTGACGATTTCCCGGTACGGGCCCATCAATTCGGCCCATGAAAGGTCTTCCGTCAAACGCTCGGTGCGATGACGGGCCTCGCGCAGTTGCGCAACGAGTTCGGAAGCGGAAGCACCGCTGGTCGGGCGAAGCGCATGGCCGTGGTCCATGAGGATCGTCCTTATCACACCTGCCGGGCCGACTTCACGTACGGGCAACCGGGTAGCAGCCTCCCGCTGGGCGGACATCCTGCGCCGGCTTGGCCATCGCGTGCATGTCGCATCAAGCTACGATGGCCGGCGCTTCGATATGATGGTGGCAATCCACGCTTGGCGCAGTGCTGACGCTATCGAGCGCTTCAAGGCTCAATGTCCCGCCTGTCCGGTCGTGCTGCAGCTCAGTGGGACCGATATATACGACTATCTCCAGTCTGATCCCGGGCCCACCCTGCGCTCAATGGAACTTGCCGATCGGCTGGTTGGCCTTAACGATCTAGCGGGGAAGCGCGTCCCCAAGCGCCTGCGGAAGCGGCTCCGCATCATTTTCCAGTCGGCCGTTCCGCCAGCGCAGGCCCGGCACCCCGTTAATCGTGCGGTAACGGTCGCTGTGATCGGCCATCTGCGAGACGTAAAGGACCCCCTGCGGGCTGCCGAAGCGGCGCGCCTGCTCCCGGCAGACAGCCGCATCCGGATTGAGCAAGTTGGCCATGCCTACACACCGCAATGGGCGGACCGGGCGCGAGCCGAAGAGAAAGCCAACCCCCGTTACCGTTGGCGCGACGACGTGCCGGCCGCTTCTGTCCGCAAGCTCCTGGCCCGCAGCGCTGCAATGGTGATTTCGTCCGTAAGCGAGGGCGGAGCCAACGTCGTCTCCGAGGCTGCCGTCGCCGGTGTGCCTGTGCTGGCTTCGCGCATGGACGGCAACGTCGGATTGCTGGGCAGCGATTACCCTGGCTACTTTCCCGTTGGGGCTACGCGGGCGCTTGCGCGCCTGCTTGAAAGGTTGGAGCGGGAGCCGGCGTTTGCGAAGCGACTGGCGAAAGCCATCGCCCGTCGCGCGCCGCTCTTCCGGCCCGCCCGCGAGGTAGCGGCGTGGCGGCGTCTGCTTGGTGAGCTGGTCCAAAATTGAAACCTTGCGATGCAAGTCCAGCCATGACCAGGAAACCAGTCCCCTTTGGCAGCCGGTCCAGCTGTCCCAGCTGCCCGCCGCGTAGCAATCCGCAGCTGCGCAGCTTGCCCTTGGTTCCTGCGATTTCAGCAAGGACAAGGGCGAACTTTTCGCCACGTTGGTTACGGCCAGGCTATCGGTCTGGAATATTGGCTTGGCGTTCGTGATTGGCTTGGCGGTTTATCACCTGCTCAAGCGCCGCCTTATCAAGCTCTAATGCTTGTGAGACGGGGCCACGACCACACCGTCGTAGCCTCTGAGCCTTTGATAGGTGGCAAGCTGCGTGTCAGTCAGCGTGGCTCGCGTTGCAAGGTGAGTCCGCAGATGGACCGCGCGCAGTTGGCCGTACAGAGCCGCCAGCGCTGCCGTGGAATCATCGATCGATGCGGCGTCGGCGCTGCCCGACTTGAACAGAGCATCTAAAGCGGTTTCCCGGGCGATTATCTGCTCTCCAAGGGCGACGGCTTCGCTTCGCATGCGCTTGAATTGTTGTTGGACCTGTTCCCTTTGTTCTTTGGTCAAGTCCAGCGCCGCTTCGTTCTCCAGAACATGCAAAGGACCCGGGTAGCGATTGAGTTCGGCGGGGAGAGCCATGCCCATCCCACGACCTGCCCGGAGATTTGTAATGTCATCGGCTGATAGCCCTTTGACGGGCCGGTCCGCCTGTCCTGCATAGGGCTGGTGCTGGGCAAGTGCGGGCAGCGTGTACAAAGTTGCTAGCACCGCGACGGCGAACTGTTTGCGCATGCTGTCTCCGACTTAAAGTCCTGAGGGAGTAGTTGAGCATTGACGAGCTGTAATGTCAGCGCATTTCCCAGAAAGCTCTGGCGGTGGCGCAGTCTGCCACGAACCTTTCTCCACGGTAATTCCCTGTTAACAGGGAAAATAGCAGGGAATTCGCGCCGGCTGCTGTCGGCCCAGTCGCGTGAAACCTCGGCCCACCTGCATCCCTTGGCGTTGTTGCTGCGCAACAGGCCTTCTCGGAACTCGGGACGCCAGTGCTCACCGCGCCCGACGCCGCGGTCGACCGCATCAGGGCCGCCATCGGGGGCTGACGCCGGGCATCGCCCGATTTGAAGGAGGATAACGTGGCAAAACGAATCGTTGAGAGTCCGGAAGCGATGAAGGCGCTGGTCGGTCAGGAGCTGGGGGTCAGCGACTGGCTGGTCATGACACAGGAACGCATCAATACGTTCGCCGAAGCCAGCGGCGACCATCAGTGGATCCATGTCGATGTCGAGCGCTGCAAGACCGACATGCCGGATGGCAAGACCATCGCGCACGGCAATCTTACCTTCGCCGTGATCTCCACCTTCGCCCGCGATGTCCTCAAGATCGACAATGTGCGGAACGGCATAAACTACG
>JABMNB010000375.1 GCA_013205335.1 Rhodospirillales bacterium | reverse complement strand
GCGGGAAACAGCATGCGTGCGATGCGGAGCCGGCCTGCAATACGCCCCGCCAATACGATGAGATTAAAGTATTCCCGTCGTCTCAGGGCGGGGGTTACCCCGCCCTGAGACGACGGGAATAGTTTAATCTTATCGTATTGGCGGGGCGTATTGCAGGCCGGCTCCGCATCGCACGCATGCTGTTTCCCGCTCCGGTCACTCGACCTTGGCGCCCACCGCCTTCACCACGTCGGCCCACTTGGCGCGGTCGCGCTTCACCGTCGCCTGGAACTGCTCGATTGTCTCGTAGCGTGGCGTGTTGCCAAGCTCGACCAGCTTCTTCTGGACGTCGGGATCAGCAAGAGCCGTCTTGATCGCGAGGTTCATCTTCTGTGCAATCGCGGGGTCGAGGCCCTTCGGCGCGAAAAGGCCGAACCACGTATAGCTGTCGAAGCCCGGCAGGCCCGCCTCGTCGATCGTCGGCACGTCGGGAATGGCTGGAACCCGCTTCTTTGTCGAGACGCCGAGCAGTCTCATCTTGCCCGCCGCCGCCTGCGGCATCGCGATCTGCACCTGGGCGAAGATGCAGCAGGTGTCGCCGTTCAGCACGGACTGGATGGCATCGGGCGAGCCCTTGTACGGCACGTGCACCATGTCGAGGCCGGCCTTGGCCGTGAACTCGGCGAAGGCCAGATGCGTGCCGGCGCCGTTGCCGGTCGACGCATAGTTGTACTTGCCGGGCGCGGCCTTAACCTTGGCGATGAAGTCCTTCACGTCCCTGGCGTCGATCGCCTTGGGATTGATCGCCAGGACGTTCGAGACGTCGACCAGGGTCGAGATCGGCGTGAAGTCCGTTTCGACCTCGAAGGGTAGCTTGCTGTAGAGGGCGGCGTTGATGCCATGCGTGCCGGCCGTGCCCAGCAGGAACGTGTAGCCGTCGGGCTTCGCTTTCGCGACCACCTCGGACGCCACGTTGCCACCGGCGCCCGCCTTGTAGTCGATCACGATGCGCTGGCCGAGCGCCTTGTCGAGCAGCGGCTGCAGGATGCGGGCCACGACGTCTGTGCCGGAGCCCGGCGGGAACCCCATGACGATGGTGATGGGCCGCGTCGGCCAATCCTGCGCCGCTGCCGGGAGGACGGCGGCGGCCGCAGTGAGAAAAAGCGCCGCGGCACCGGTGATGATTCTGCGCACTATGATCTCCTCCAACTTCGTTACTATGGTCATGCAAGAAACGGGGAAATGCCATGGGTTACATGACCGACGAACGCCGCATGATCCAGGAGACGGCGCGCGCCTTCGTCATGAAGGAAGTGCTGCCGGTCGCCAACAAGCTCGATCCCGAGAAGGGCGACATCCCGCCCGAGCTGATCCAGAAGCTGGCCGACATGGGATATTTCGGCATCGTCATTCCCGAGCAGTATGGCGGCCTGGGCCTCGGTGTCTTCGAATACTGCCTGATCACCGAGGAACTGGCGCGCGGCTGGATGAGTGTCGCCTCGATCATCTCCCGCGGCAATGGCCTCAGCGCCGGCCGGGGCATGACCGATGCGCAGCGCGCCGTCTTCCTGCCCCGCGCCGCCCGCGGCGAATTCCTGGGCGCCGCTGCCATGTCCGAGCCCAACGTGGGATCCGACCTCGGCAGCATCGCCTGCCGCGCTCGCAAGGACGGCGACGACTGGGTGATCACCGGCAACAAGTACTGGTGCACCTTCGCCGACGGCGCCGACTACATCATGCTGGTGGCCCGCACCTCCGACGCGCCCGATCCCAAGCGCAAGCATGTCGGCCTCTCCTCCTTCCTGATCGAGAAGCCGCGCGGCACGCTGCCGCCGGGCGTGAAGGGCGCCCCCATTCCCAAGATCGGCTACTTCGGCTGGAAGACCTGGGAATTAGCCTTCGACGAGTGCCGACTGCCCGGCTCGGCGCTCATCGGCGAGGAAGGCCGCGCCTTCTATTACATCTCGGCCGGCCTCGAACGTGCCCGCGCCCATACCGCCGCACGCGCCATCGGCCTCGCCCGCGGCGCCCTCGAAGACGCCACCGCCTACGCGCAGGAGCGCCGCCAGTTCGGCCAGGCGATCGGCGACTTCCAGAACACCCGGTTCCGCCTCGCCCGCATGGCGACCGAGATCGAGGCGGCGCGCCAGCTCATGTATTTCGTCTGCGACGAGATCGACCAGAAGCGCCGCTGCGACAAGGAAGCGGCGATGGTGAAGTTCTTCGCTTCCGAGATGGCCGAGCGCGTGACGTCGGAAGCGCTGCAGGTATTCGGCGGCGCCGGCTACACCACCCTGCATGCGGTCGAACGCTACTGGCGCGATGCCCGTCTCACCAAGATCTTCGAGGGCACGTCGGAAATCCAGCAGCGCATCATCTCGGACCACCTGCTCGGCAAGCAAAAGGCCGTATGAGCGGCGCCCCCTGAAGACCCGGCGTTACGCCCCGGTGCCCGATGGCCGGCGGCATCGCTTCCCGTCAGCTGCACGACACCACGACGCGTGCGTTCCACTACTCTATCGCTTCCGGACCGCGCCGCGCTTCGAAACGGGAGATCCAGCGCTCACATGGCTGGAGCAGGCGACCTTCGTCGGGGTCGCCGCCCGCGCGCCCGACCGCGTCGCGATCGGCTTCCACGAGGTCCTGTAAGGCCGCGACGGACGTTCTTCCCTGCGGGTAATATCGCGCCCCGCAAGCCTCACGACAGGCGACGCCTTCAGCGGCCGAGGAGATTGGCCCGGACGTTCGCCCAGAAGCCCGGGGCGCGCGGCGCCGTGCGGCTGACCGACGCCATCTTGCGATACAGGTCGCCGAGCGACCTCTTGCCGGCACCGGCCCGGAGCTTCGTACCGTTCGCGCCGGGCTCGAGCGTCAGCTCCCTTGTGTGGAACACTTCGAGACCCG
This sequence comes from Rhodospirillales bacterium, assembly GCA_013205335.1. GTDB lineage: Bacteria > Pseudomonadota > Alphaproteobacteria > Reyranellales > Reyranellaceae > Reyranella. The sequence continues at coordinate 529 of JABMNB010000375.1, read as the reverse complement.
GCCGATGACCGATGCTGACGACGGACGTCTGCGGCAGCTCCTCGATCAGGAGCTTCATGACATTCTCCTGGCCGGCTTCGTCGAGCGCCGACGTGGCCTCGTCCATGAAGATCCAGTCCGGCCTGTGGACCAGCACGCGGGCGAAGGCCACGCGCTGCTGTTCGCCGCCGGACAGGATGTGGTCCCAGCGCTCGGTCTCGCTGAGCCGGTCGCGGAGATGGTCGAGGCCGACCTTGTGCAGCATGTCCTTCAACACGTCGTCGCCTATGCCCTCCCCGGGTTCGGCCGGATAGAGCATGATGTCGCGCAGGGTGCCGAGCGGGAAATAGGGTTTCTGCGGCATGAACGTGATCGCGCCCGTCGGCAGGTGGATGGCGCCCCGGCCCCACGGCCAGACTCCCGCCACCGCTCGCATGATCGTGCTCTTGCCGCTGCCCGACTGGCCGCGAATCAGGACCCTTTCGGCACGCAGGATCTCGACCTCCGCCTCGGCCACCAGCATCTCGCCGTCGGGGCGGGCCACGCCCAG
>JABMNB010000374.1 GCA_013205335.1 Rhodospirillales bacterium | reverse complement strand
CTCGCCGCGATGACGTCATGTCCCGGCCTGCCGGTCTGGGCGACGCTGTCGGCCACCAATCTCGAACAGGTGAAGCTGCCGCCCGAAGCCCATCGCATCGTCATCCTGGCCGATCACGATGCATCCGGCGCCGGCACGCGTGCGGCTGAAACCGCGGCGCGGCGGTTGCGAGGTGAAGGGCGACAGGTCGCGATTGCCCTTCCTCCCGGAGAGGGCTGCGACTTCAACGACGTGCTGTTGCGCCAGGGGCCAGGGGCCGTGGCCGCGATCGTCGAGGCGGCGTTCACGGCAAAGGAGGAAGAAGAGGAGGGGCAGGCGGCCGACGCCACCGGCCGCCACCTGCCGATCGGCTTCGCGGAGCCTGCCGGACCGCTGCCGACGCTGCGCGCCGATGACGGCGATCTCGCCCGTGCCGTCGACCGCGCCTGGGGCGTGCTGCTGCAATCCAACCGCTCGCCGTGGATGTTCCGCTCCGGCGGCCTGCCGACCTGGATCGTGCCCGACGACGAGGGACGTCCCATGGCAGGCACGATCACCGACGAGCGCCTGCGTCACATGCTGGCCAAGCTTGCGACCTGGCGGCGCGCCGGGCGCAATGGCGATCCGGTGCCGGCCCACCCGACAACGGCGCTGATCAAATCATTGCTGGCGACGCCCGATCCCGCCCTGCCGGTACTGGCCGGCATCGTCACCACGCCGGTATTCGGCCGGGCCGGGGTACTGCTGACCGAGCCGGGCTATCACGCCGATGCGCGGCTGCTGTACCAGCCGGTGCCGGGCTTCCAACTGCCAGCCATACCGGAGCAGCCGACGGGCGAGGACATCGCAGCCGCCCGCCAGCTGATCCTGGACGACCTGCTGGGCGAGTTCCCGTTCACCTCGCTGGCCGAACGCGCCCACGCCGTGTCGCTCCTGCTGCTGGGCTTCCTGCGCGCCATGATCGACGGGCCGACGCCGCTGCATCTGATCGAGAAGCCTACGGCGGGAACCGGCGCCACGCTGATGGTGGATGGCATTGCGACAATCCTGACCGGCACCGGTGCCGGCGTGATGACCGAGGGCACCGACGAGGAGGAATGGCGCAAGCGGATCACGGCGAAGCTCCGGCAGATCCCGACGCTGGTGCTGATCGACAACCTGAAGCGCCAGCTCGAAGCCTCGGCCCTCGCCGCCGCGCTGACGGCGCCGTTCTGGGAGGACCGAATACTGGGTATCTCCGAGATAACCCGCCTGCCGATCCGCTGCCTGTGGATAGCCACCGGCAACAACCCGACCTTCTCCAACGAGATGGCGCGCCGCCTGGTGCGCATCAGGCTCGATGCGCGGGTCGATCGGCCGTGGCAGCGCAGCGGGTTCCGCCATCCCGATCTGATGGTCTGGGTCCGCGCCAATCGCGCCCGTCTCGTCGCCGCCTGCCTCATCCTCTGCCGCGCCTGGATAGCCGCCGGCAGGCCGCGTGGCACCCGCAGCATCGGCAGCTACGAGTCGTGGTCGCAGACCATGGGCGGCGTGCTCGAGGTCGCCGGCATCGAGGGTTTCCTCTGCAACATCGACGAGATGATGGCGGCGTCCGACAGCGAGGGCGCGGTGTGGCGCAGCTTCGTCTCCGCCTGGTGGGACCGGTTCGGCACGGCCGAGGTCGGGACGGGCGACCTCTTCACTCTGGCTACCGATTGCGAGCCGCCGCTGCCGCTGGGATCCGGCAATGAGAAATCGCAGCGCACTCGCCTCGGCATGGCGCTGGTTCGGATGCGCGACCGTGTATTCCAGATTGATTCCCGGAACCTCCGACTTGAGGCTTTGGGAATCTCGCACAAGCTCCAGCGGTGGCAGCTGGCGATTGATGAAAAAACAGGCACGGGAACAGGTACCCCAGGTACCCCGGATGGAGCGACTGCGGGGTACCTTGAACCAATTCGGGGTACCTCATCCGACAAGGTACCCCTCGAAAAACACCAAGAAAATCAAGGGTTCGGGGTACCTGGGGTACCTGGGGTACCTTTTCTAACCCTTACACATGCGCGCGCGCACGCACCCGTGAGAGAGGCTGGGGAAATAGGTTCCCCAGGTTCCCCACGTTCCCCTAACCCTGAAATTACAAAGGGTTACGTAGGGGAACGTGCCGGGGAACCTCCGAGACAACGTTCCCCCATCCCCAATCCGCCCGCCTGGCTGGACGGGGTGCCGTGATGCGCCGCCCGCACGCCACCGGGCCGCCAGGGGCCTCTCACTTCCCCAAGCCGGACGACGACGGAGAGCTCCGCCAAGAACCGCTCCGCCGCCGCCCTGATCACGACCACCCCCTCGACGGAGATCATCATGGCTGAGACGATTCAGACGACGCCCGCCGGCAAAGCAATGCCGCTGTCGGCCTCACTGCGCCCCGGTGGCGCCCTCCTGGCGCTGGACCTCGGCACCACCACCGGCTTCGCGCTTCGTGGCGCGGACGGCGCCATCACCAGCGGCACGGCGGAGTTCCGGCTCGACCGCTGGCAGAGCGGCGGCATGCGCTTCCTGCGCTTCAAGCACTGG
>JABMNB010000373.1 GCA_013205335.1 Rhodospirillales bacterium | reverse complement strand
ATCCCATGAAACCGTCGACGGGAGCAGATGTCCGCCTTCACCGGAACGCTGTCCGCGATCGACCGGAATCACTGTCCGCCTTCGTATGGAATGCCTGTCCGCCTTCACCGGAATCCGCACCAGGAGCACGGGGCCGCTGGTCGGGAGGTACTCGAGGCCCCTGAATTCGATCTTCATGCCGCCGATCCAGCGCATCCCCCAGAGGACTCCCCGCGCCCAGTGGAACAGCAGGCCGCGCAGGAGGACCGGCGTGGGGATGGGAACGAGCAGGATGCCGACGACTGCGACCAGCAGGGTGCCGACATAGAAATAGGTATTGAAAGCAAGCGAGCGGATCATGCATTTATAATAGTGAGCGCTCACTTACTGTCAAGCGCGTTCGCCAATCGCACGAAGTCATCGACGGAAAGTTCCTCGGCTCGAGCCGTCGGCCGCAGACCCAGCCCCTCCAGCGTGCTCACTGGATCGGCAAAAACGCCCGCCAAGGAGCCTCGGAGCATCTTGCGGCGCTGGCCAAAGGCAGCGGCGGTTACACGCTCCAGCGGCCTCAGATCGGCCAGACGCGCTGCCTGCGGCCGGGGCGTAAGCTGCGCCACCGCCGACGTGACCTTGGGGGGCGGAACGAAGGCGGTCGGACCGACCTCGAACAGCCGGCGAACTTCGCAAACATGCTGGGCCAGCACCGAGAGGCGGCCATAGTCCTTCGTCCTCGGCACGGCGACCAGACGATCGACGACCTCCTTCTGGAACATCAGCACCATATCGGCGATGTCGTCGGCGGCATGAAGCCACCGCACCAGCAGGGCCGTCGAAACATTGTAGGGCAAATTGGCGACGATCCGGCGCGGGCCTGACCCGAGGTCCCGAGGTGCAATCCGAAGGGCATCGGCCTCGACCAGTTCGAGCCGCCCTCCGGCGGCCGCCTGCAGCTCGCGGAGGGGGCCGAAAGCCCTGGCATCCACCTCGATGGCAACGACACGGGCCGCCCCTTCGAGCAGCAGGGCGCGCGTGAGCCCGCCCGGACCCGGACCGACCTCGATCACCGTCCCTTCGCCCAAGGGCGCCGCGGCGCGTGCTATGCGCCGCGTAAGGTTGAGGTCGAGCAGGAAGTGCTGGCCGAAGCGCTTCTTCGCGTCGAGGCCATGCGCCGCGATGGTCTCGCGCAGGGGCGGCAAGGCCTCGACGCTGTCCATGCTCAGGGGCGGCGCCGGCGCGCCATGTCGTCGGCCATGTCGATGGCCGCCAGCAGGCTCGACGGATCGGCACGGCCCGTGCCGGCGATATCGAGCGCCGTACCGTGATCGGGCGACGTGCGGACGAAGGGCAGGCCGAGCGTCACGTTGACGCCGCCGGCGAAGTCGATGGTCTTTATCGGGATCAGCGCCTGGTCGTGATACATGCAGAGCGCGACGTCATAGGCCGGTCGCGCCGCCGCATGGAACAGCGTGTCGGCCGGCGCCGGCCCACGCGCCGCGATGCCTTCGCGCTGCAGCGCTTCTATGGCGGGCGCGATGATGCGGAGCTCTTCGTCGCCCATGGCACCCTGTTCGCCGGCATGCGGATTCAGGGCGGCCACCGCCAGCCGTGGATGTTCTATGCCAAACAGGTCTCGTAGCCCCCTTGCCGCGATCCTTCCGGCACGCACGATGGCGCCACTGTCGAGAGAGCGCACGGCATCGGCCAGCGACAGGTGGATCGTCACCGGGACGACCCGAAGCTGGGGGCAGGCGAGCATCATCGCGACCTCGACCCCGCCCGCGAGCTCGGCCAGGAATTCGGTGTGGCCGGGATGGCGGAAGCCGGCATCCTGCAGCGTCTTCTTCTGGATCGGATTGGTGACGACCCCGGCGACCGTGCCGGCCAGGGCGAACCGCGTGGCCCGTTCGATGGCCTCTATAGTCGCGGCGGCGTTGGCGACGTCCGGATGACCGGGCCGGGGCGGCGCGGCGAGGCGCACGGCGAGCACCGGCAGGGCGGAGGCAAAGCCGCTGGCGGCGTCCTCGGGTCGGGAAATCTCGCAAAGCGGCACGTCCAGTCCGAGGTGACGGCCGAGAGCGGACAGGCGAGCAGGATCGTCGAGGACGAAAAAGGGGCGGGCGCCGGTGCGCCGCGACAGCCAGGCCTT
>JABMNB010000372.1 GCA_013205335.1 Rhodospirillales bacterium | reverse complement strand
TCCATCGCGCCGCCCATGCCCTTCACCATCTTGCCGGGGATCATCCAGTTGGCGAGGTCGCCGTTCTCCGCCACTTCCATGGCGCCCAGGATCGACAGGTCGATGTGCCCGCCGCGAATCATCGCAAAGCTGTCGGCCGAGCTGAAGTAGGACGTGCCCTTCACCTCGGTCACGGTCTGCTTGCCGGCATTGATGATGTCGGCATCGACTTCGTTGTCGTAGGGGAAGGGGCCGACGCCGAGCATGCCGTTCTCGCTCTGCAGCGTGATGTCGACGTCTTCGGGCACGTAGTTCGAGACCAGCGTCGGGATGCCGATGCCGAGGTTCACATAGAAGCCGTCCTTGAGTTCCTTGGCGGCGCGTGCCGCCATCTGGTCGCGGGTCCAGGCCATCGTCGTCTCCTCAAGCCTTGCGGATTGTGCGCTGTTCGATCTGCTTGTCGTAGGGCGCACCGCAGAAGATGCGCTTCACGAAGACCGCCGGCGTATGGATGTGATCGGGGTCGAGTTCGCCGACCGGCACGAGTTCCTCGACCTCTGCAACGCAGACCTTCGCGGCCGTCGCCATCATCGGATTGAAGTTACGTGCGGCTTTGCGGAAGACCAGGTTGCCCGAGGTGTCGCCCTTCCAGGCCTTGATCAACGCGATGTCGCCGAACAGGCCGCGCTCCATGACATATTCCTCGCCGTCGAAGACCTTGGTCTCCTTGCCCTCGGCGACCAGCGTGCCGACGCCGGTCTTGGTGTAGAAGGCCGGAATGCCGGCGCCGCCGGCACGGCAGCGTTCGGCCAGCGTGCCCTGCGGGTTGAATTCGAGTTCGAGCTTTCCGTCGAGGTAGAGCCTGGCGAAGGTCTTGTTCTCGCCGACATAGGAGCTGATCATCTTGCGGACCTGTCCGGTCTCGAGCAGCAGGCCGAGGCCCGCGCCGTCGATGCCGGCATTGTTCGACACGCAAGTCAGTCCCTTCACGCCGGAATCGCGGACCGCGCCGATCAGCCTTTCGGGAATGCCAACCAGTCCGAAGCCGCCGCACATCAGCATCAGATCATCGCGCAGCAGGCCCTCGAGTGCCGACTTCGCATCCTTGTAGACCTTGTTTGCCATCGCTTTGTCCGTCCTTGCCTGGCCGTCCTCGCCGGTTCGTCGGCATATGGGAGGGCCTGCGCTTGCCTGTCAATCAGTCGCGAATGCTGCGCTTGCCCGCGACGAACTCCCCCATCAGCCGGTGCCCATCGTCGCTCACGGCGAGGTCCATGAACAGGGTCCGCTCGTTGGCGAGGCCTTGTGACAAAGGTGTTTCAGTTGCCGACCGGATCAACCGCTTGATGTGCGCAACAGCCCGGGGCGGCTGCGCCGCCAGCCGCTTTGCCATCGTCATCGCGTGGTCGAGCACCGCTCCGTCGACCGCCGCATGAACCATGCCGATGGACGCGGCCTCGTCGGGCGACACGGTGCGGCCCGTCAGCGACAGTTCGAGGGCGCGCGTCTCGCCGACCAGGCGCACGAGACGCTGTGTGCCGCCGGCCCCCGCCAGGATGCCGATGTTGATCTCGGGCTGGCCCAGCCAGTAGGGGCCGCGCTCGGCGAGGCGGATGTCGCAGGCCATGCAGAACTCGAAGCCGCCGCCCATGGCCGTGCCGTTGATGGCGGCGATCACCGGCTTGGGCGCGCTTTCGAGACGGGACAGGATCTTGTGATAAGTGCCTTCGGGCGAGGGCCGGTCGAGGGAGAAGGCCGCCCCCTTGGCGCGCAGTTTCGCGGAGAGCATCAGCAACTCGGACACGTCATAGTGCTCGATGAACACGCCCTTCAGCGCGCCAGTGAACACCAGCACGCGCACCGTGTCGTCGGCCAGCAGCCCGTCGACCGCAGCGTCGAGGTCGCCGACCATCGCGGCGTTCATGTAGCCGTTGGGCGGATTGTTGAAGCGCACGATGGCCACGGCGTCGAGCCGTTCGATTTCGATCAGGGACATACCGGATTGTCGTAGGCCGCGACCCCGATGGCAATCACATCGCGCCCGACGAGTCGGGGTGGCAGATCAGGAGCGGTTGGACCAATGGCCAATGTCGGTCCAACCCTGTGCGCCGGCGACCTCGTCAAGCCGCATAAACGAAACAAATGAAATAAACGAAACAACTGAAAGGAAAAGGCCCTCCCCCGGCCAGCTGCTTCCAACCGTCAAAAGTCACACGGCTCCAGCGGCTTGTCAGGGCCGAGCCGTGATCACGATGGCAATTCCCGCGATCACCAGCGCCGTGCCGATCGCCAGCGGCCAGGTGACGGGTTCGCCCACCAGCACGACCGAGCTGGCGATGGCCAGCAAGGGTACGCCCAGCATGCCGAGCGAGCCGGTGACCGGCGGCAGCGCGCGGGCGACCGAGACGGCGGCCCAGGTCGCCGTGGGGCCAGCCAGCACGCCGAGATAGAGCAGGGCGAGCCACAGCGAGGGATGGTGCAGGTCCAGATAGCCCGCTGGTTCGAGTGCGAAGGCGAGGATCCACAGCAGCACGGTCGCCACGCCGATCTGCCAGGGCAGCACGTCGAGCGGCGACCTGCGCCATGCGTGGCGGCGGGCATGCAGGATGGCCAGCGCCCAGGTGAAGGCCGCGGCCAGCAGCCAGCCATGGCCCACCATCACCCGTCGGCCGCTCCAGTCGAAGCGCAGCGGATCGACAAGGACGAGGATGCCGGCAAGCCACGCGCGAGGGCCGCGCGTCGCTCATGGACGTTTCCTCCATTGTTTATCTAGGCGCGCTTGGAGCCGGACGAGT
>JABMNB010000371.1 GCA_013205335.1 Rhodospirillales bacterium | reverse complement strand
TGGGTCCGACTGCGCCGCCTCGCGATGCGTCCCCAGCTGCAGATCGGCGTCGAGCCGCAGGCCTTCCTCGCAGCAGACCTGCGCCTTACCCAGTTCAACCTCGATGACAGCCTGCGCCCGATCCGAGGCATGCCGGCTGCGCTCCTGGTCCGCGACAACGGCCTCGATACAAAAGCCGTGACGATGCTTGACGCAGTAAGGGCCTTCCGGCCGAATCTCGTCCAGTCCTAGCCAGCTCACACAATCACCAGAGGGGAACTCTCGCATGCGACGTTTCATCGTCGGCTTTCTTGCGACCATTGGCACCCTCGTCCTGCTGGCGATCGTCGCCAGCGTCGCATTCTTCGCCTCGAACCCGTTCGCCGCCAAGCCGCTGCCTCAGCAGATGGTACTGTCCCTCGACCTGCGCTCCCTGCCACCGGAGACGACATCGACCGGTCTTCTCAGCGGCGGCCTGTTCGGCAGCACGCGCGACATCGTCGAGGTGGTGCAGCTTCTCTGGCAGGCAGCCGACGACCCGCGCGTCACGGGCCTCTATGTCGAGATCGGCGACGAACTAGGCGGCCTCGCCCGTGTCCAGGAACTGCGTCAGGCGATCGCCCACTTCCGCGGCAAGGGAAAGTTCGCGGTGGGTTTCGCCGAGTCGCTGGGCAGCGGCGGCAGCCACGTCGCCGACTATTATCTCGCCGCCGCGCTGGACCAGATATGGCTTCAGCCGAGCGGCGGCTTCGGCGTGACCGGCATCGCCGTCGAGACACCGTTCATCAAGGGCGGCCTCGACAAGCTCGGCGTCAAGGTCGAGGGCGGCAAGCGCTATGAATACAAGAGCGCGCCCGACACGTTCCTCGAGACCAGTTACACGCGCCCCGCGCGGGAGAACCTCCAGCAGTTGATCGACAGCCTGTTCGGCCAGTTCGTCGACGACGTGGCGCGCGACCGCAAGATCGAACCCGCACAGCTCCGCCGCCTGATCGACAATGCGCCGCTCGAATCCGAGCAGGCGCGGCGCGACGGTCTCGTCGACAAGATCGGCTATCGAACCGATGCGCTCGAGGAGGTTTATCAACGCGCCAACGGCAAGCGCGATCTCGTGACCTTGGCGGAATATGCCGGCGACGAGGCAAGGCCCAGGCAACGCGGCGAGGTCATCGCCCTCGTGCGGGCCAGCGGCGCCATCATGTCTGGTGGCGGCGGCAGCGGTCCGCTCGAGGACGAGGCGATGGCCAATGCCGGGGATGTCGTCGAGGCTCTCGAAACCGCCTCGCAGGCCAAGGACGTGCGCGCCATCGTGCTGCGCATCGATTCGCCGGGCGGCACCTACCCGGCCGCCGATGCCATCGCCGATGCCGTCGGCCGGGCGCGCGCTGCCGGCAAGCCGGTCATCGTCTCGATGGGCGACGTGGCTGCCTCGGGCGGTTATCTGGCCGCCGTGCGCGGCGACGTGATCGTCGCACAGCCGACGACCATCACCGCCTCAATCGGCGTGTTCAGCATGTGGCCGATGGCACAGGAGCTGCTGACCTCGCTCGGCGTCAACGTCGAGCGCGTATCGGTCGGTCGCAACGCCGGCATGCATTCCACCTTCCAGCCGCCGACGCCGGCCCAGCGCGCCGCCGTCAATCGCGAACTCGACGTCATCTACACGGCCTTCACGACCCAGGTTGCCGAGTCCCGCAATCTCGACGCCAACCGTATCGACGCCGCCGCACGCGGCCGCGTCTTCAGCGGCATCGACGCCAAGCGCGCCGGCCTGGTCGACGAACTGGGCGGCCTGCAGCTCGCTCTCAACATCGCCAAGGCCAAGGCCGGCATCGACGAGACACGCAAGGTCGAAATCCGCCGCTATCCCGACGAGACAGACCGCATTCAGCGCATCGTCGATAGCCTCCTCAAACTGGTGGGCGTCACGACGCCCCCAAGCATGGGCATGCCTCGTGAGGTCCGGGAAGCGCTGGCAAGATTCGGTGTGGCGACGCGGCCGGGCAACGTCCGCCTGCCGCCGCTGCCGCCGCTCTGGCGCTGACGTTCGTCCGCCCCCGCGCCGTCACGCGCCGAGGCGCACGCTGGCGAGGGTGTCGAGTGCTTCGCCTGTCCGCCGCAACAGCGCCAGTTCCTCGATCCGACCGGTCATCGGCAGGTTCTGACGCCCGACGATGCGCGCCACCTGCTCGGCCTCGGCGGCGCTTCGAAACAGGCCGAGCGTGATGTGAGGTTCGAACGGTTCCGGACCCGCCATCGGGTTCAGCGTCTCGTACAGCGCCGTCAACTCTGCCCTGCCATCCGACGGTTCGGCGTGGAGATGGAGGTCCGATCGCACGATGTGGTCGATCATGAACCAGAACGGCCGCTGCCCGACCTGCTCCAGGGCAGCCCGCAGCTCGGCTTCACGCTCGACGGACGCGCCGAACACCAGGGTGAAATGCGGGCCGATCAGATCGGCCTCGCCCGGATGATATTGCGCCCTCAAGCGGCGCAGCGCCGTGTCGTCGGCCTCGCCGAGCACCGGCCAGGCCACGACGTAGAGCATCTCAGCTGTAGCTCTTCGCCATGCCCAGCGCCGGATCCATCACCGCGCCGTAGGGCGGGAACGGATAGCGCAAGCCATTCTTGCCGAGATGGCCCATGCCCTCGACGGCACGCAGCAGCTCGTCCGGGGGGCAGGCCATCAGCAGCTCGTCGTCGGCCACGCCGCCATAACGCCGCTCCGCGAAGCAGGGAAGCGACAGCGAAGTCTGGCGGGTGGCAAGCGCCCGCCCCCAAGAGTCGGCGCAGGCGCTCTCGCCCGTCACCGTGAAGTCATAGCGACGGTAGCGATGATACTGCAGCCCGTTGATGAAATAGATCATCTGGCCGGGCGTGCCGTAGAACAGGCAGATGTCGGGCGGATCGAGGCGCGCCGAGCGAAGTGGCGCCACGACGAGGCCATTGTATTTGCCGTCCGGCACCCGGGGCATCTGCGCCTGGTGGGCGGCGGAAGCCTCCTTGTTGCCGAACCAGACACCGTTCATGTGGTCGCCGGACAGAAAGCCCTCGCCCGGATGATTTAGGCCGACGACGCCGCCGCAATTTCCGCCCCGCGTATTGTCGACGGTGATGCCCAGCGTAAAGCCGTACCAGCGCGACTGCGTCACCATCTGGCACATCGTGAACTTGAATCCCTCGGTCGGCTTGCGCACGCCCTTGATCCTGTCCATCTCGGCGGGGTCCTCGAACAGGCGCATGCCGATCGGCTGGGTGCGGATGCGGAGCAGTTCAATCAGCTTGTTGCTGGCCTCGGCCAGCATGGCGCCGGTGATGGTCTCCGGCGGTGTCCATGGCGCGGTCTTGTAGCCCGGCGGCAGGGTCTGGACGTTCATTGTTTCCTCCGTGTCTGGCTAGGTGAGGTTGAGCCCACCGTCGGCGATGACGATCTCTCCCGTAACGTAGTCGTTGGCGCAGAGCGCGGCCACCAGATCGGCGATGTCCTCCGGTTTCGCGGGACGCTTCATCGGCGACTTCGTCTTCCAGGTTTCGAGCATGTCGGGCCAGTTCGCCGTCATCGGTGTCTCGACCAGGCCCGGCGCCACGGCATTGACGCGGATGTCTGGCCCCAGCGACAGCGCCAGTAGCTTGGTGACGTGATGCAGTGCCGCCTTGGACGCCGCATACGGGATCGACGAGCCCTTCGGTCGTGAGCCGGCATGCGTGCCAATATTGACGATCGAGGCCGATCGGCCGCCCGATGCGGACTGGCGCAACGCAGGCTCCGCCTCCGCCGTCAGCACGAAGGGCGCAATCAGGTTCACGTCGAGCATCTGGCGCCACAGGGCCGGCGTCGCGGCCTTGAGATCGGCGTGCGGGATGCGGATGGAGAGGCCGGCATTGTTGATCAGAACGTCGAGGCGGCCGTGCCGTTCGAGCACCGAGGCGACGAGGCCGCGCGCCGCCGTCTCGTCGCCGAGATCGGCCTGGTGGTAGCTCGCCCGCTCCAGTTCGGCGGCCATCGCCCTTCCGGTGTCGGCGGAGGTTCGCGAATGA
>JABMNB010000370.1 GCA_013205335.1 Rhodospirillales bacterium | reverse complement strand
CTCACCGACCTTCAGGCCGCCATCAATCGCTTCGTCGCCGAAACCAACAACGACCCAAAGCCCTTCGTCTGGACCGCCGATCCAAAGAAGATCATCGCGGCCGTCAGAAGAGGGTACCAAGTGTTAGATTCGTTCCACTAGCGCCACGATGTTGCCCACGTCCTCTGCGGCGCGGTCGTACTGTTTCACACCCGGGTCGTTCATGGCCTGCCCTCCTGAAGCGGTCCCCACTATAGGGGCCGGAGGGCCTGCGTGTCAGACGGTGATCCGGTTTCAGATCTTGATGTTGGCCGTCTTGATGATCTCGCCGAACGACACACGCTCGCGCTCGATCGTCGCCTGGAACGTCGCCGTGTCCTGGAAGCTGGAATAGTTGCCGCTCGTCACCAGTCTCTCGTTCAGGGCAGGGTCCTTGACCGCCTCGCCAATCGCGCGGGACAGCCTGTCGACGGCAACCTGCGGCGTGCCCTTGGCCGCCAGGATGCCGTACCAGGCATCGCCACCCATCTTGCCCAGGCCCTGCTCCTTCAGCGTCGGCACGTCCGGCTTGCCGGGCCAGCGCTTCTCCCCCAGCACGGCGAAGCATTTCAGCCGCCCCGCCGCGATGTGTGGCAAGGTGGTTGGATCGAACTGCACCTGGATCTGGCCGGACAGCAGATCGACGGTCGCCGGCGCGCTGCCTTTGTATGGCACATGGACCATCTTCACACCGGCCTCGATGTTGAAGATCTCGCCGTAGAGCTGGGTGATGGTGGCGAGGCCCGCCGAGCCGAAGTTGATCTTGCCGGGATTGGCCTTGGCGTAGGCGATGAACTCCTGGAGGTTGTTGGCCGGCACCTGCGGGTTGATGCCCATGCCCATCCACGAGGTCGCGGTGCGCGCCACCGCCACGAGATCCTTGGACGTATCGTAAGGCAGCGGCTGAAGATGCTCCGTGATGCAGACCATCGCCGTAGTCGTGGTCAGGAACGTGTAGCCGTCGGCCGGCGCGCTCTTGATGACGTGCTCGGCGCCGATCGCGCCGCTGGCGCCGGCCTTGTTGTCGAACAGGATGCTCTGTCCAAGCAGCGAGCCGGCGCGCTCGAGCACGATGCGGGTCGTGACGTCGGAGGGGCCGCCCGGCGGATAGGGAATGACGACCCGGATCTGCTTGTTGGGCCAGTCGTTCTGCGCCGACACGATCGCCGGTGCGGAGACAAGCCCCGCCGCAGAGGCTGCGATGAAAAGACGCCGTCCGACCTTCGCCGGATCGTTCCTGCGGTTGTCCATGGTCGTTTGCCCTCCCAGGCAGTTGTTTTGCCGGGAAGGCTACACCAAACCTCAGGAAAGGCCAGCCGACGGCCCTTCGCCGGTGCGTTCGAACGTGAAGTGGTCGCGGATGTGGCGGTTGAAGAACTCGCCTTTCGAGGAGGCCGCCGTCATCGCATCGTAGGTCTTCTCCGGCGCGCCCTGGTAGGTGTAGCGGCGACCTGACGGGAAAATGACGTCCAGCTCCCGCCGGCGGCGGTCGTAGCGACAGGAGCGGATGACGGTCGAGGGCATGAGAGCACAACGCCGGACAACCGCGCGGGATGCTCGATCCCCGGCCGCGCGCTTCCGCCGACTGGTTCGCCGCCGCATTTCGCGGTGATGGTGCTTAGGGCCGGTGGCGCCTGAACTGGCGCCACCGGCCCAGAAGACCGACGAAAAGCGCCAGCGTCGCACCAATCAGGAAGCCCGCGGAATAGCCGCCGGTGAGCGACAGGGCCGCGCTGAACAGGAGCGGCAGCACCAGAGAACCGGCATCGCCGAACGCCAGGACGGCCCCCGTCGTGGCGCCTATGCGGCCCACCGGTGAAAGGCGCGCCACCTCGGCCAGCATCACGCCGTGCCAGCTCACCGCTGTTACGCTCAACGCCGAGGCGATCACGGCAGCGACCCAGGTGGGCCAGTCGGGATCGATCGAAGCCGTGAGCACGGCGGCGGCCGCCATGCCGATGCCCAGGAAGGCGAGCAGGGTTGCCGGCGGCACGAAGCGCGAGGCGAGCCAGCCCCATCCGATGCGCGCCGGCACGGCGACGGCGATGGAGACGGCGAAGACCTGGCCCGCCCGTTCGAGGTCGTAGCCGAGGCCCCGCACAAGATAGAGCACGAAGAAGCCCGTGAAGAGCGACTGCAGGCCCACGAAGCTGAACATCGCAAGACAGAGGGTGCGCAGCGCCCGGTCGCGCAGGACGCCGACGACATTGGCTGTGATGTCGGCGGGCGAAAGCGGCTGGGCGGGATCGCGATCGACGTCGAAACCCGCGCGCAGGGGCTGTAGCGCCAGCGCAATGACAACGCTGATGAACGCGATGACGAGCAGCGCCAGCCGCCAGCCGCCTTCGACGACAAGCGCCGGCGCGACCACGCCAGCCAGCATCAGTCCAAGCGGTACGCCGCATTGCTTGATCGAGAAGACGAGCGGCGCCAGCTTGCGGGGGGCGAGCCGGCCCAGCAGATGCGAGCTCGACGGTGTCGATACCGCCTGCCCCAACCCGCCGATGAAGGCGCCGGCCGCGAAGAGGGGCAGCCAGCCCGCGGTCATGATGGCGAGACCGACGCCGAGGGCTGCCATGCCGACCTGGGTCATGCGCACTGCGCCGTAGCGAAGGATCAAGCCGCCGCAGCCCAGCGTCGTCAGGAAGCCCGCGACCGATCCGATGGCAAGATAGACGCCGACCAACGCGGCCTCGATGCCCAGATCGACCACGATCGCAGCGGCGATCAACGGCACCGTCGACCGCCCCAGGGTCGCGAAGGTCTGCTGTACCGTCATCGCGCCGAGCGCGACGTAGAGAGGACTGGCGATGAGGCGGCTCCGGCGAGGCGTCTATCGAGAGTGAAGCCGCCCGCTCAGAATGCAAACAGATTGTCGCGGAAATGCGCGTGCGCGTACGCAGTGCGAACCAGCCCGCGCTTTTGCAGCGCCGGCACGAGCCCGTCGGTAATCTCCGCGACATAGCGACGGCTGAGCGGACCGCTGAACATGAAGCCGTCGCCGCCCACCTCCTCCATCGCCGCGGCCATCACGTCCGCTACATGCTCGGCGGTTCCCACGACGGGATCCTCGAAACCGTAGCGGTAATTGCCCGCGATCTCGCGCAGAGTGCGGCCCTGCGCCAGAAAGCGCTTCAGCGTGCCCTGCTGTCCGTTGGTCGTGAGTTCGGCCAGCGGCGCGTCGAGATCGAACGTCGAGAAATCGATATCGGTGAGGCTGCCCATGATCGCCAGAGTCATCTCGGGAGAGGCCTCGCGCTGGGCCTGGCGGCGGCGGACGCGGTCCTCGGCCTCGCCATTTGTCTCTCCCAGTGTCGGCGAAGCGACGAACAGGATCTTGCAGCTGTCGGGATCGCGGCCCTGTGCAGCGAGGCGTGCGCGCATGTCGTCGCGGAAGGTCTTCATCTCCGCCACGGTGCCCAGTGCGGCAATGACGATGTCCATGTGCCGGGCCGCGAAGTGCCGGCCCTGCGGCGAACCGCCGGCCTGCACCAGCACCGGCCTCCCCTGTGGCGGCCGCGCCGTGTTGAGCGGCCCGCGCGAGGAGAAGAAGCGGCCCTTGAAGTCGATGGCGTGCACCTTCGTGTGGTCTGCGAACACGCCGGACTTTTCGTCCATGACGATCGCGTCGGCGTCCCACGACGACCAGAGCTGCGTCACCAGATCGACGAACTCGTCCGCCATCTCGTAACGCAGGTCGTGCTCGAGATGCGCGTCGAGGCCGAAGTTCTGCGCCGCGCGCTCGGCCGTGGATGTCACGAAGTTGCAGCCGACACGTCCGTTCGACATCAGGTCCAGCGTGGCGACGAGGCGGGCCAGCAGGTAGGGCGGATAGAAACTCGTCGAGATGGTCGGCACGATGCCGAGGTGGCGCGTCGCCTGAGCGATCAGCGGCACCAGCGGTAGCGGATCGTTCTTCGGCGCGCGCAGGGCCCTGGCGAGATAAAACTCCATCGAGCCGCCGTGATTGTCCGGCACGAACAGCGAGTCCTCGAGCAGCAGGCAGTCGAAGCAGGCCCGCTCCAGCGCCTTCGCCAATTCGATCTGCAGGTCAGGCTGCGCCCATCCCCGCGCGTCGGTGCCAGCCCACGGCTGGTTCCAGCCATGCACGCCGAAGCTGTTGCCGAGGAACCAGCCGAGATGGAATTGCCGTGCCGCCAAGATGCACCTCTCCGCCATTGCCTCCAGGGAGATGCAATCGACGGACCAGCCAATAAAATCCCGGCGGCCTGATCAAGCCGCCCGCAGGGCGGCGCAGTCGAAGGACCTCTTTTCAGACGCACGGACCGTTAAAGCGAAAAGAGGTCCTTCGACTGTGCGACGGAGCCTGCCCCGAGGCTTCCGAGGGGGCGCTCCGCTTAGGACGAAGGAGTTTTTCGCAGCGTCAGACTTTTACCGTCATGTCGACGGTGCGCGCCTTGTGGGCGTAGAGGTCGATTTTCGCCCACATGCGCGCGAGCGCGACCTCGTCCGCCTCCTTTTCGTTGGCGAACGGCCCGTGCCAGGCCATGGTCTCGCGCACCGGCCTGTTCCAGTCGGCGCGACGGTTCTCGATCTCGTACTCGGCCTCGAAAACGAACCACATACCCGGCTCCTGCTCTCTACGCGGCTTCCTTGTCGTTGCCCTCGCCCACGCGGGCGGCGAGCGAAGCGGCCATGAACTCGTCGAGGTCACCGTCCAGCACCTTCTGCGGGTCCGAGCGCTCCACGTTGGTCCGCAGGTCCTTCACCATCTGATAGGGCTGCAGGACATAGGAGCGGATCTGATGGCCCCAGCCGATGTCGGTCTTGCTGGCCTCGGCCTCCAGACGCTCGGCCTCGCGCTTCTGGAGTTCGACCTCATAGAGGCGCGCCTTCAGCATCTGGATGGCCTTGGCGCGATTCTGATGCTGGGACCGTTCCTGCTGCACGGCGACGGCAATGCCGGTCGGCAGATGGGTGATACGCACCGCCGAGTCGGTCTTGTTGACGTGCTGCCCGCCCGCGCCCGAGGCGCGATAGGTGTCGACGCGCAGGTCCTTGTCGATCAGCTCGATCTCGATGTTGTCGTCGACCTCGGGATAGACCCATACCGACGCGAAGGAAGTCTGCCGCCGCGCATTGCCGTCGAACGGCGAGATGCGCACCAGCCGGTGCACGCCGCTCTCGGTCTTCAGCCAGCCATAGGCGTTGAGACCCTCGACCTTGTAGGCGCACGACTTGATGCCGGCTTCTTCTCCGGCGCTCTCTTCGAGCCAGCTCACCTTGAAGCCGCGGCGCTCGGCCCAGCGCGTGTACATGCGCGCCAGCATCTCGGCCCAATCCTGCGCCTCGGTGCCGCCGGCGCCGGCATTGATCTCGATATAGGCGTTGTTGGCGTCGGCCTCGCCCGACAGAAGCGTCTCGAGCCGCGCCTTGGCCGCCTCGCCGCGGGCCTCGGCCAGCCCCTTCTCGGCGTCGGCGATCATGCCCTCGTCCTTCTCGGCCTCGGCCATCTCGATCAGCCCGACATTGTCGTCGATCGCGGCGCGCAGGCGTTTGATCGTGCCGATCGCGCCCTCCAGCCGCGTGCGCTCGCGCATCACGGTCTGGGCCTCTTTCTGGTCGTTCCAGAGCGCCGGATCCTCGGCGCGCGCGTTCAGTTCGGCGAGACGTACGACCGCATGGTCGTAGTCAAAGACGCCTCCTCAGGAGCACGAGCGACTCCTCGATCTCATTCACCATCGATTGGGCTTCGGCGCGCATTACGGATCCGTTTCGAACTGACTAATACGTCTCGCCGGTGCCCGAGAGACCCGGACGCCGGGGACTGCCCGCCTGTTGCGGGCCCGCGGTGGGGTCTATAGCGGAATAAGGGGCCGATCCGTCAAGCGGTGTGACCATATAGCCTTCCGAGCCCGGTTCGGTGCCCGGCTTGAAGACCTCGTCGATCGTGCCGCCCTCATAGCTGAAGCGAACCATGCGCAGGCCTGGGGGGACGCGGAACGGCGTCGGCGGCTTGCCCTTGAAGATTTCCCTGGCGATCGCTTCGTAGATCGGCACGGCATTGCCGCCGCCGGTCTCCTGCGCGCCCAGAGTCCGCGGCTCGTCGAAGCCGATGTAGACGCCGATGGTGATGTCGGGCGTGGCGCCCAGGAACCAGTTGTCGTGCGCATCGTTGGTCGTGCCGGTCTTGCCGGCGATCGGACGGCCGAGCGCCGCCAGGCGACCGGCGGTGCCGCGCGTCGTGACGCCCTGCATCATGCTGACGACCTGGTAGACTGCCGCAGGATCGTGGAAGGGCTTGCGCGAGTCGACGAGTTCCGGCGCCGCGGGCCTGGCGCCGCCCGCCGTCTCGCCGCAGCCGCGACACGTGCGCGGCTCATGGCGGTAGACGGTCTTGCCGTTGCGGTCCTGCACGCGATCGACCAGCGAGGGCGTGATCTCGAGCGCGCCGTTGGCCAGCATCGCATAGGCCATCGTCATCCGCAGGAGCGTCGTCTCGCCGGCGCCCAGCGCCATCGGCAGGTACGAGCCCATGCTGTCGGTGACACCGAACTCCTTGGCGACTTCCACGACGCGCTTCATGCCGACCTGCTGCGCCATGCGAACCGTCATCAGGTTGCGCGACAATTCGAGGCCGCGGCGGACGGAGGTCGGTCCCAGCATGTCGCCGCCGTAGTTCTTCGGCGTCCACAGCGGCTGGCCATAACCGGGGTCGTAGACGAACGGCGCATCGAGCACGATCGAGGCCGGCGTGAAGCCGGCATCCATTGCCGCGAGGTAGACGAAGGGCTTGAAGGCCGAGCCCGGCTGCCGTGCAGCCTGGACGGCGCGATTGAACTGGCTGCGGCCATAGGACCACCCGCCCGACATGGCCAGCACGCGACCGGCCTGGGTGTCCATCACGACGACCCCGCCTTCGACGTTGGGCACCTGGCGGAGCGCGTAGGTCCTGGGAGGATAGGGTTTGGCGCCGGCGCCAGCAGGCTTGTCGACCTTCTCGACGACGATCACGTCGCCCACGGCAACGACGTCGCGCGGGCCGCGCGGACCGGCGCCCAGCGTCTGGTTCTGCAAGGTCGGTCGCGCCCACGTCATCTCGGTGAAGGGCACGGTGCCCTCGCCGTCCGGCAGGCCGACGATCTGGATCGACTGCGCATCGACCTTGTTCACGACGGCGAGTTGCCAGGCCGGCGGCCCGGCCAGCGGCCGACGCTGGGCGATACGGGCGAACTCCTCCTCCCAGACGCTCATGTCGGGGATCTTGGCGTATGCCCCGCGCCAGCCATGGCGGCGGTCATAGGCGATCAGTCCGTCGCGCAGCGCCGCGTCGGCGGTGGCCTGGATGGCGGGATCGAGCGTCGTACTGACCGTCAGGCCACCCTCGTAGAGACCCTTCTCGCCGTAGGCCGCCATCAGGTTGCGACGCACTTCCTCGGCGAAGAAGTCGGCCTGCGCCACTTCGGTCGCACCGCGACGGCGATACTGCAGCTTCTCGGCCTTGGCGGCCTGCGCCTCGGCGGCGGTGATGTAGCCGTCCTCGGTCATGCGGTTCAGCACATAGTCGCGCCGCGCGTAGGCTTCCTTTTCGTTGCGCACGATATTGTAACGGTTCGGCGCCTTGGGCAGCGCCGCGAGATAGGCGATCTCGGAGAGCGACAGCTCGTCGAGTGAGCGGTCGAAGTAATTGAGGGCGGCCTGGGCCACGCCGTAATTGCCGGAGCCCAGATAGATCTCGTTCAGGTAGAGTTCGAGAATGCGTTCCTTGGAGTAGGTTTCCTCGATGCGGAACGCGAGGATGGCCTCGCGGATTTTTCGCGCGAGCGTCGCCTGATTGGTGAGCAGGAAGTTCTTGGCGACCTGCTGCGTGAGGCCCGAGGCTCCCTCGGGCCGCTTGCCCGGGTTGGCGACGTTGGCCACGACGGCACGCAGGACGCCGATGAAGTCGATGCCCGGGTGGGTGAAGAAGCGCTGGTCCTCGGCCGCGACGAAGGCTTCGAGCACGCGCTTGGGCATGGCGGCGACCGGTACGAAGACGCGCTTCTCGCGCGCGTACTCGGCCAGCAGCTTGCCGTCGGCGGCATAGAGCCGGGTGAGAGTCGCGGGCTGGTAGTCGGCGAGTTGCTTGTGGTCGGGCAGCCCGTGGCTGAAATGCCAGAAAAGGCCTACGACGGTGCCGGTGCCGACGATGAGAGCGGCAGTGGCAAAAGCCAGACAGATCTTGATGAGGTTGAGCACGGTCACTTTCTACGCGGCACCCGCAGGGCCTTCAACGGCGAGTCTGGCCCGCACTTATGCCTTTCTTGTGGCGCCGACCGCGAAGAAGGCATCCACGGAAGCCCGCAGCGCCCGGGCCAGCGCCATCTGGTGCTGCCGGATCGTCAGCAGCTTTTTGTCCTGTGAATTGGAGAGGTAGCCCAGTTCGACCAGCGCCGCCGGAATCTCGGGCGAGGTCAGCACGGCGAAGCCGGCCTGCCGATGGGTCCGCGGCAGCAGGCGAACGCCATTGCGGGCAAACGTGGCGACGACGGTATCGGCCAGCCGGCGGGAATCGTTGACCGTGCCGCGCTGGCTCATGGCCACCAGGGTCTGGGCCACAATGTCGGGCTTGTCCGAAAGCCTCATACCCGACATGAGCGCGTCGGCGCGGTTCTCGCGCGCCGCGAGCGCGGCCGCCTCACGGTCCGAGGCCTCCTCCGACAGCGTGTAGACCGACGCACCGCGCACGTCGCTGTCGCTGTGAGCATCGGCATGCAGCGACAGGAAGAGATCGGCCTTGGCCGCCTGGGCGCGGGCGACGCGCTCGCGCAGGCCCACGAAGCTGTCGGTGTTGCGCGACAGCAGGACCCGATACCGGTTTCCGGCCAGCAGTTCTCGCTGCAGGTCACGCGCAATGGCCAGGACGACGCTTTTTTCCTGGGTGCCTCGCCCGCCCAGAGCACCTGGATCTCGACCGCCGTGGCCGGGATCGAGGAAGACCAGCTTCGGCTTGGCCATGGGCACGGCAGGTGTTGGTTTCTTAACCGACTTTTGCCGCTTCGACGGCGCCGCCAGCGCCCCGCCAGAGCCCAATCCAAGCACGCTCACGCCGGCCAGAACGGCGAGCAGATGACGGCGGCGGAAGTCGGACATGGCAAATGCCAAGGTTCAAATAGGTGAATATCAATTCGAATATTGTTAAACCAATACCAGAGAAATACCTGTAATTCCAAGTATTTTCAATTACTTGAAAGATCAAACTCACACGACACAATCTTTTGATTGTCGGCCTGTTTCGAACCCCGTATGTTGCGTCCGCGAGCAGTCGCCGTCGTTCGTAGCGCGCCTTAGGGTCGCGCTCCGACGGCAGTTTCCGAGCCAGGCTGGGCTCGCGCCCTTGCAGAAATGGGGGCGCGGCCGGTCCGCGGAGAGACTGTCAGGCAGGCGGTGGCTATCAGGAAACTCGAGGTTGGCAGGACTCTGTTGTGGTCCGGCGGCGCGAAGCTTCCCCGTCTTGGCCGGAGTTGGTCGTTCGACGGGTCGATGACGCACCGCTCCCCTCGCACGACGGAGGCGGCATGGCCGCCGGTCGCTCGCACCGGTTGGGATCGGACGCCTCGGAGCGAGCCCATGGCAAGGCGTATGCTCATCGACGCAAGTCACCCGGAAGAAACCCGGGTCGTTGTGGTCGATGGAACGAGACTTGAAGAATTCGACTTCGAAACCGCGAGCCGCAAGCCCCTCAAGGGCAACATCTACCTCGCGAAGGTCATCCGCATCGAACCGTCGCTCCAGGCGGCGTTCGTCGAGTATGGCGGCAACCGGCACGGCTTTTTGGCCTTCTCGGAAATCCATCCGGATTACTACCAAATCCCCGTCGCCGATCGCGAACGGCTGATCGCCGAGCAGCATCGGCTGCACGCCGAGGCCGAGGAAGACGAACCGCCCCAGAGCAACCGGATCGATCGCACCGACATCGAGGAAGCCCGCGCCGACATCCTTGAAGCGGCGGCCGGCGTCACCGACGAAGCCCCCGCTCCCGAGGTCCCGAGCGACACTCCCGTGAGTGACCAGGCCTCGGCGCCTCCAGAGGCCGAAGCCACAGCCACCGAATCGGCATCGGCCGAACCTGTTGCAGCCGAAGCGGTGTCCGTTGAGCCTGTCGCCGCCGAAGCGGCACCGGCCAGCGAGCCTGAACCACAGGCCCAGTCGGCGGAGATTTCCGTCGAGCGTCTCGACGGCCCGGTTCATGTCGAGTCGGCCGAGGCCCCGGCATCACAGCCTGCGACCGAAGGCGAGATCATCGCGGCCGCCCAATCAATCGGCGATACCGCTGAACGGTCTCCCGAGTTCAACGATGAGTCCTCGTCCGACCCGGCCGAGGCGCCGCAGCCCGAGGTCACGGTCGAGACGCTGGGCGGCGACGTGGTGGTGGTCGAGGAGCGCGAGACCCGCGAGCGCCGCCGCCGCAACCCGATCCGCCAGTACAAGATCCAGGAAGTCATCAAGCGCCGGCAGATCCTGCTGGTCCAGGTCGTCAAGGAAGAGCGCGGCAACAAGGGCGCCGCCCTCACCACCTACCTCTCCCTGGCGGGCCGCTATTGCGTGCTGATGCCCAACGCCGGTCGTGGCGGCGGCATCTCGCGCAAGATCTCCAATCCCTCCGATCGCAAGCGGATGAAGGAGATCCTGAGCGATCTCGACGTGCCGCAGGGCATGGGCGTAATCCTGCGCACCGCGGGCCTGGAACGGTCCAACATCGACATCAAGCGCGACTATGAATATCTGTCGCGCCTCTGGGATTCGATCCGCGAGATCACCATGCGCTCGACGGCGCCGGCGCTGATCTATGAGGAAGGCGATCTCATCAAGCGGTCGCTGCGCGACATCTACGACACGGATATCGCGCAGGTCCTGGTCGAGGGCGAGGCGGGCTTCCAGGGCGCCGCCGAGTTCATGCGCCAGCTCGTGCCGCACCAGGCCAACAAGGTCGAACTCTACAAGGAGCCAATCCCCCTCTTCCACCGCTACCAGGTGGAAGCGCAGTTCGACGCCATGCATTCGCCGACGGTGCAGCTCCGCTCCGGCGGCTACATCGTCATCAATCCGACCGAGGCGCTGGTCGCCATCGACGTCAACTCGGGCCGTTCGACGAAGGAACGGAACATCGAAGAGACGGCGCTGCGCACCAACATCGAGGCGGCCGAGGAAATCGCCCGCCAGGTGCGCCTGCGCGATCTCGCCGGCCTGATCGTGATCGACTTCATCGACATGGAGGAGACGCGCCACCAGCGCCAGGTCGAGCACAAGGTGAAGGATTCGATGCGCACCGACCGCGCGCGCATCCAGATCGGCCGCATCTCGGCCTTCGGCCTGCTCGAGATGTCGCGCCAGCG
>JABMNB010000369.1 GCA_013205335.1 Rhodospirillales bacterium | reverse complement strand
GCCTTCATGCCGCCCTGCGCGGTGACCTGAGCGATGCCGCGGCCCATGGCGCCGGTTCCCACGACGCCAACGGTGAGGTCGGGGCGATTGATATCGAGACTCATATCTACTCCTGCTTGTTGGCGAAACCGGCCGTCTTCAGACCGTCCTTGATTTCTTCGAGCACCGCCGGATCCTCGATCGTGGCCGGCAGCGTCCACGGCTGGCTGTCGGCCATCTTCTGCATCGTGCCTCGCAGGATCTTGCCGGAGCGCGTCTTGGGCAGCCGTTGCACGACCAATGCGCTCTTGAAGAAGGCGACCGGGCCGATGCGATCGCGCACCATCTGCACGACCTCAGCGGTGATCTCATGCGGCGGCCGGTTGACGCCGGCCTTCAGCACAAGGAAGCCGAGGGGCACCTGCCCTTTCAACTCATCGGCTATGCCGATGACCGCGCACTCGGCGACGTCGTTGTGCGCGCCCAGCACCTCTTCGATCTGTCCCGTCGAGAGGCGATGGCCGGCAACGTTGATCACGTCGTCGACCCGCGTCATCACCGAGACGTAGCCGTCCTGGTCGATGAAGCCCGCGTCTCCGGTTTTGTAGTAGCCGGGAAACTCGCTCATGTAGCTCTGCTTGTAACGCTCGTCGGCGTTCCACAGCGTCGGGAAGGTTCCCGGCGGCAGCGGCAGCTTGCCGGCCAACGCACCGACCTCGCCGGGCTTCATCGGCTTGCCGTTCTCGTCCAGCACGTCGAGATGCCAGCCCGGCGACGGCACCGAGGTAGAGCCGAGCTTCACCGGCATCGGATCGAGGCCCTGGAAATTGCCACAGATCGCCCAGCCGGTTTCGGTCTGCCACCAGTGATCGACCACCGGGACCCCCAGGAGCTTCTGCGCCCATTCGACGGTCGGCGGATCGCCGCGCTCTCCCGCCAGGAACAGCGTACGGAAGTTCGAGAGGTCGTACTGCCCGAGCAGCTTGCCGTCGGGGTCCTCGCGCTTGATCGCGCGGAACGCGGTCGGCGCGGTGAACAGCGCCATCGCCTTGTGCTCGGAGATCACGCGCCAGAAGGCGCCCGCGTCGGGCGTGCCGACCGGCTTGCCCTCGTAGAGGATCGAGGTCGCGCCATGGATCAGCGGCCCGTAGACGATGTAGCTGTGGCCCACGACCCAGCCCACGTCCGAGGCGCACCAGTACACCTCGCCCGGCTCGACGCCGTAGAGGTTCTTCATCGACCAGGCGAGCGCCACGCAGTAGCCGCCGGTGTCGCGTACCACGCCCTTCGGCTGCCCGGTCGTGCCCGATGTGTAGAGGATGTAGAGGGGATCTGTGGCCTTCACCGGCACGCAAGGAACCGGCTGCGCGGTGGCGAGCGCCTCGTTCCAGTCGAGGTCGCGACCGGCCACCATCGTCGCGGCACATTGCGGGCGCTGCAGCAGGATGACCCGCGGCACCTTGTGTTTGGCCTGCTCGATCGCCTGGTCGACCAGCGGCTTGTATTGCACGATGCGCGATGGCTCGATGCCGCACGACGCGGTGAGGATCAGCTTCGGCGCGCAATCGTCGATGCGGGTCGACAGTTCATTGGCCGCGAAGCCGCCGAACACCACCGAATGGATCGCGCCGAGCCGTGCGCAGGCGAGCATCGCCATCACCGCTTCGGGGATCATCGGCATGTAGAGGATGACGCGATCGCCCTTGGCCACGCCCTGTGCCGCAATCATCCCGGCTATGCGCGCCACCTGGTCGCGCAGCTCGCGATAGGTGAAGGTCTTCTTCGTGTTGGCGAGCGGCGAATCGTAGATCAGTGCCGCCTGCTCGGCGCGCCCACCGTCGACATGGCGGTCGAGCGCATTGTGGCAGGCGTTGAGTTCGCCGCCCTCGAACCAGCGATAGAAAGGCGGATTCGCCCGGTCGAGCACCTTGTCCCAGCGCTTCGTCCAGTCGATCGCCGCAGCCTGCTCGGACCAGAATCCCTCGGGATCCTGGAGCGACCGCGCATGCAGCGCACGATATTTGTCGCCAACAGCCATGACCGGCATCCTCTGCGTTTCCGCCCCTGGCTTAGACCCGGCCCCGGCCCGTCGCAATGTGGTTATGTGAGCCGCCCCGCCGGGGCTCAGGCGAAGACGTCGGAAACGAAACGCCCATGCTCATGTTCGACGACCTCGACCCACTTCTGCGCCTCGGCATCGCTGGCGCCCGATGCCTCGCGATAGATTCGCACCAGCGTTTCGCGCACGGCCGGCGCCATGTACTGCCCGTCGCCGCAGACATAGACGCTGCCGCCCGCCCGGAAGAGTTCCACGATGCGGGCGCGCTCTTCCCACACCCGATGCTGCACGAAGGAGACCTCACCGCGAGGCTGCAGCGAGAAGGCCGGCAGGACAGTGACGACACCCGCCGCCTGCCATTGCTCGAGTTCGTCGCGATAGAGATAGTCGACGCCTTCATGGTTGGTGCCGAAGAAGAGCAAGGCCGGTCCCACGTCCTGGCCGCCCTGCTTCTGAGTCGCGCGCTCCTGCAGGAAGCCGCGAAACGGCGCGATGCCGGAGCCGGCGCAGATCATGATGAGCGGTATCCTGGGATCCGCCGGCGGATGGAAGCGGGCGTTGGAAGGGCGCACCGCCAGGGAGATGCGGTCGCCCGGCTGCAGATGCGCCAGATAGGACGAGGCCACGCCGCGAAAGGTGCCGTTCCCCGAATAGGCCGGCGCGTCGACGACGGCGACGGTCAGTGTGACATGGTCGGGCTTCCACAGCGGCGACGACGAGATTGAGTACTGCCGGGCCCGCATGGGCGGCAGCATGTCGAGATAGGGACCGAAGCCCAGTGCGCAGGACTGGAAACGGTCGAGCAGGTCGAGGACGCTGCACCTCTGCTTCAGTACGAGCGTGCCGTATGCCTCGCCCGCCATGGCCTCCAGTTCGGCCTGCTCGGGTGGACAGGGCGTGGCCGCGGCCAGTGCGGCCACCTGGGCGCGCGTCGCGGGCTGGGCCAGTTCCACGTAGTTCGACAGCAGCTCGCCGCAGCTGACCGGCCGGCCGGTCGGCAGGCTGGCCGCGCCGTCGCGACGAAGCACCACGAGTGTGTCGCGCGCCAGACCGAAGCGGCGCAGTACGCGATCGACCAGCTCCTGCGGATTCGTCGCCAGGACGGCCAGGTAGTCTCCCGCCTGGTAGCTCATCCCGTCCGGCAGCAAGAATTCGAGGTGCCGCTTCGACCGCGCGTTGGGCGCGCTCATGTCAACCAGCTCGCGGTTCTCGACCACGATGCCCCGTTGCAGATCGCCCAGTCGCAGCGCGCCCTCGCGACCGTCCTTGACGTATTCCACCTGCAATCCGGCCGCGGCCGGCGCGGCAGCGGCCTCCTTGCCCAGCGCCTCGCGCAGGCGCGGCAGGAAGCCCGCCCACCATTCGTCGAAGGCGCCGAAGAAGTCGCCACCCGAATCCGTCTCGCCGCGCTCGGCGAGGCGCGTGGCGCCGGCCCTGGCGAGGGCTGCGTCGACCCGCTTTGGAACCGCCTGATAGGTGCGCGCCCATTGCCGGTTGCCGCATCCGAACACGGCGAAGCGGGCACCGGCCAACGCGCCCTCCTGCAGCGCCTCGACAGAGGAGACGAACTGGCGGGCATTGTCCGGCGGCTGGCCTTCGTAGGAGGCCGTGACCACGACGATCGCTCCCTCGCGCGGCAGATTGCCCGCATAATCGTCCATCGCCGCCACGGTCGGCGCGAAGCCGTTGGCCGGCGCCTCGTCGGCGATGCGGTTGGCGAACGCCTCCGACGAACCGGTATTGCTGCCATACAGGATCAGCAGCGGTGTTGCGGCAGCGTCCGAGGCGAGGCGCCGAGCGGGCTGCGGCGTCAGCGCCTTCTGCGGTGTCGAGGGCACGGCGCTGCGCCGCAGCGAGGTCCCCGTGCGGCGCGCCCGCGCGCGGATGCGCAGCCCTTCGGGCTTGAGCGTCAGCGTCTCGTGGATCTTCAGTGTGTAGGAAGGGTCGTCGAGCACGAAATCGAACCGCTGCAGCATCAGGATGAGGACGAGCTGGGCCTCCTGCATGGCAAAGGGGCGTCCGAATGCAGGCCCGCGCGCCATTGCCGAACGGCTTCCAGGCATTCGGCGGCAACTGGCTGGCATTCTCCGGCGCGAAGCGCTCGGGCCTGAAGGCTTCCACGTCGTCGCCCCACACCTTGGGATCGCGATGGAGCATCGGCTCCAGGACCATCACGATGTCGCGCGTCGAGAGCGGGTACTTCCCGGCCAGCACCGTGTCCTTGTGCGGACTGACGGAGAAGACCGAGGCGGTCGGCCAGATACGCAGCGCCTCCATCAGAATCTGCTCGATGTACCGGAGCTGCGCGAGATGCTCGACCCGCGGCACCTCCTCGCCGAGGACCTCGTCGACGATGCTCCGCGCTTTCTGGAGGACGTCCGGATTCTTGAGCAACAGATAGGTCGCGAAGGACAACAGCCCGCTCGTGGTCTCGTGGCCGGCGATCAGGAAGGTGATCATCTGATAGCCGATGTTCTCGTCGCTCAGCTTCTCGCCGGTGACGGGATCGACGCCGTTGAGCATCAGATTGAGAAGGTCGTTCTTCTCGTTGCCCTTCGGATCGCGACGCCGCTCGGCGATGAGTTCGCGCGCGACCTTGTCCATCAACTCCTTGTCGGCCTGGAACTGACGCGCCTTGGACAGCATGAGGCTGCTGAGAAGCTTCGGCCGGCGCGAGCGGTTCGAGGCCTCCTGCAGCGTTCCCACCATGGCGGAAACGAAGGGATGCATGTCGTCCTGGTAGAAGCTGTTGAACCGGTAGTCGAACGCACAGAGGGCGATCGTATCGAGCGTGAGCCGCGTCATGTTGTCGGCGACCTCGATGACGGCGCTCGGCCCGAACCGCTCCCAGCGCACGAACATCTGGTCGGCGATGTCGAGCATCCTGTCGAACATGCCGCGGATGGCGATCGGCCCGAACGCCGGGACCAGGATGCGATGGGCCTTCGCCCAGTTGGGCTCGTGGCCATAGGCCGTGAACAGCCCGTCGCCGGCAACCGCGCGGATTTCCTTCAAGGCCCCCTGGATGCGCTTGCCGAAGCGCGTCTCGTCGCACAGTTCGTTCACAAGCTCCTGCGAGCTCGCGACATGGATATCGTGGTCCATGATCGTGAGCTTGAAGAACGGCCCGTAGGTGCGGGCGAGCCCCATGAGGCTTTGAATCGGGCAGCCGCCCTGCAGCTCTGTGAGATTGCCGACGATGGGTTTCAGGGGCGGTTGGGGAACCGGCTCATTCAGCGACATGATGCGATGCCTTCAGACAAAGTTCGATTTCCCGCGGACCACCGGGCCGACGTCGTGACTCCACCTAAAATGGCCTGTCGCCCCGCGCTTTGTCGACGTGTTCCTGTCATCCAGGAACGGCTGTCACTGCCCCCCGTCTGCCGCTATCCTCCCGCCAACGAGAATGATCCCGGGAGGGAACGATGGTCGGTCGCCGTGGGGTGACGCTGGGCGGGCTTGCCGCGCTGGCGTCGACGCGTGTGCAGGCGCAATCGACGAATTGGCCGACGAAGCCGATCCGCTTGATCGTACCCTACGGGCCCGGCGGCTCGGCCGACCAGGTGGCCCGGCTCTACGCCGAGAAGATGAGCGTGTCGCTCGGCCAGCAGATCATCGTCGAAGACAAGCCCGGCGCCTCCGGCGGCGTCGGCGCGCAAATGGTCGCGACCAGCGCGCCCGATGGCTACACGCTCCTGCTGGCACCGACGGCGATCATGGCCATCACGCCCGCCGCGCGGAAGGTGCCATACAATCCCGACGACCTCATTGCCGTTGCGCGTCTCTCGACGCCGATCCTGGTCGTCACGCTCACCAATGCCCTGGGCGCCAAGAACTGGGCGGAGTTCGTGGCGCTGGCCAAGGCGAACCCGGGCAAATACTGGTTCGGCTCCTCCGGTCTCGGCACCATCACCCACCTCACAGGCGAAGTGCTGACGCGGGCCGCCGGCATCCAGATGCAGCATTCGCCCTACAAGACCATTGTGGATGCCACCGGCGACGTGTTCGACGGGCGCATCCAGATGGTCTTCGATCCCTCCTTCGTGCCTTACGCCAAGGCCGGCAAGGTGTTCGCCGCCCTGGTCGACCAACCCGCACGCCTGCCCGATCTGCCGAACACGCCGACGGCGACGGAAGTCGGCCTCGATCTCAAGGGCTTCCGCGCCCGCAGCTGGTTCGGATTGTTCGCGCCCCGGGGAACTCCGGAGCCCGTCCTCGCGCGCCTGTCCAACGCCGCCGCGCAGGCGGCCGCCCTGCCTGAGATGAAAGAGAAGCTGCTGCTCGTGGCGCAGAACGTCGAATACCAGTCGAACGTCGAGTTCGCGCGCCAGGTGCGCGAGGACCAGGTCTATTTCGCCAGGCTGCTGAAAGATCTCGATATCAAGCTGGAGTAGGCGCGGCGCCCTGTGAGAGAGTGCCGCCACCGAAGGAGGCAGACGGAAGCGATCATGGCCAAACGCAAGACGGTAAAGAGCAGCGGCAAGTCGAAGCGTCCGGCCAAGCGCAAGGTCGCCGCCAAGGCGAAGAAGCCTGTCCGGCGGGTCGCCAAAGCGGCGCCGAAGAAGGCAGCTTCGGCCAGGAAAATGGCCGCGCCGAAAAAAGTCGCGCCCAAGCCGCTCGGCCGCCCGGGCCTGCGCCGCTCGGTCAAGAGCCGCACCTCGGTGGCCCGCCTGGCGGCGCCGCGTCCGGTTTCGCACAAGACCGCCCTCGCCGCCCAGAACATCTACGAACGCGACCTCGACAAGACGGCCGCCAATTATGCGGCCCTGACGCCGCTGCAGTTCATCGAGCGCACCGCCAGCGTCTATCCCGACCATGTCGCGCTGATCCATGGCGAACGCCGCCAGAGCTGGGCCGAGACCTATGCGCGCTGCCGGCGTCTCGCCTCGGCGCTGGTCAGGGTCGGGATCGGTGTCGGCGACACGGTGGCGATCATGGCGCCCAACATTCCCGAGATGTACGAGGCGCACTTTGGCGTACCGATGACGGGCGGCGTGCTGAATTCGCTGAACACACGCCTCGACGCAGCGATGGTCGCCTTCATCATCGACCACAGCGAGACCAAGGTGCTGCTGGTCGACCGCGAATTCCACCGCGTGGTTACCGAGGCGCTGGCGATCGCCAGGGTCCAGCCGCTGGTCGTCGACATCGACGATCCCGAATGCGATGACCGTGCGCAGATCGGCGACACGACCTGGGAGGAGTTCATCGCCGATGGCGATCCCGATTTCGCCTGGGCCTATCCATCGGACGAATGGAACGCGATCACGCTCAACTATACGTCGGGCACGACCGGCAATCCCAAGGGCGTCGTCTACAGCCATCGCGGCGCGACGCTCTCGTCCTACGGCAACGCGACGCAATGGCCGATCGGCCTCCACCCGATCTATCTCTGGACCCTGCCGATGTTCCATTGCAACGGCTGGTGCTTCCCGTGGACTTTGGCGCTGGTCGCCGGCACCTCGGTCTGCCTGCGACGACCCGCGGCCAAGCCGATCTTCGACGCGCTGGCCGACAATGACGTGAGCCACATGTGCGGCGCCCCGATCATCATGCAGCTCATCATCGGCGCGACGGCGGCCCAGCGCCGCCCGCTGAAACGCAGGGTCGAGTTCATGACAGCGGCGTCGCCGCCGCCCGCCGCCGTGCTCGAGGCGCTGGAGAAGCAGAACTTCCGCGTCACCCATGTCTATGGCCTCACCGAGGTCTATGGACCGGCCACGATCTGCTCCTGGCATGAGGACTGGGATGCGCTCCCCGCGCACGACCGCGCACGGCTGAAGGCTCGACAGGGTGTGCGCTACGCGGCCGAGGATGGCGTCACGGTCATGGATCCGCGAACCATGAAGAACGTGCCGCGCGACGGCGCGACGATGGGCGAGGTCATGTTCCGCGGCAACATCACCATGAAGGGCTATCTCAAGAACCCGGCGGCCACGCGCGACGCCTTCGCCGGCGGATGGTTCCACTCCGGCGACCTGGGCGTCATGCACGAGGACGGCTACATCGAGCTGCGCGACCGTTCCAAGGACATCATCATCTCGGGCGGCGAGAACATCTCGACCATCGAAGTCGAAGGCGTGATCATCGCCCACCCCGCCGTCGCCAATGCCGCAGTCGTAGCGAAGCCCGACGCGAAATGGGGCGAGACACCCTGCGCCTTCGTGATGCTGAAGCCCGGCGCCACGGCCAGCGCAGAAGACATCATCGCCCACTGCCGCGCCAATCTCGCCGGCTACAAGTGCCCGCGCCTCGTGCTGTTCCGCGACCTGCCGATGACCTCGACCGGCAAGGTGCAGAAGTTCGTCCTGCGCGAGTGGGCGAAGGCCGCCTAGGCCCCTCGTATTCCATCTGAGGGGCCAAACTGACGCGGTCCCTGCGGCGAAAGCTGCAAACCATCGCGCCGCCATAATCGCCGGGCTAGGTTCTGCTTCCCATGCCCGGCGAAACAACGCTCATCGTGACGACCCGCAGCGGCGTGCGCCCCTTGGGCGTGCGCGGCGAGCCATTGCACAATGCCGCGCCTCAATTGCGGCGCGTCGTTCGCCGCCGGCTGGGCGACGATGCTGCCGACCTGCTGGCCGATCCGCAGCTCCGTGAGAACGACCAGGGCATCGACTGGTACGCCGGCTGGTCCGGCCCGGTGCGCGCCGTCGCAGATTTCGCCCCTGCCGAGCGCGATGCCGTACTGGCCCGTGTCGAGAGCACGCTGGCGGAAATCCGTCGGCTGGGCGACCTGCTCGCGGGTCACGGTCCGAAGGAAGAAACCGGCGTCGTCGGCCTGTCGCTGAAGCTCGCCGCACGAACGCCGTCCCCCGCCTTCGTCTTCCTGGTCGGCGACCGGCCGGTCATCGTCGCCTGGGGCTACGAGAAGGAAGCAGCAAATGCGCTGCTGCCCCTCGCCCTGCCGCGGGTACCCGACGCGCGCGTGCCAGACGGGAACGCGCCGCATGCCCGACCACTGGAGCGGCGACCGGTCCTCGAAGCCAATCAGAGGGCGCCGGTGTCCGCCCTGCCGGCCGTCATGCCGGCCGCTGGCATTCCCTGGTGGCGTACGTTTGCTGCCGCACTGCCGCTGCTCCTGCTCCTGCTGGCGGGGGCGTGGCTGCTGCGCGGCCTGTTGCCCGTCCCGCCCGACGTTGCCTTTGCCACGCGCGAAGGGCCGCCCGCACCGCCGCCGCTGGAGGCACCGCCCGATACTCTGCCGGCGCTGAAGGCCGCCTTCTCGACCCAGCAGTCGCGCGAACGCGTCCTGAAGGTCGAACTGGGTCTGGCGGAAGCGGAACTGAAACGGCGCATCACCGACTGCAAGCCGCCCGAACCGCCCAAGCCGCCGCAGGTCGCGGTCGCACCGCCGCCGCCTGCGCCCGCGCCGCCAAAAGTGGCGCCACCGAAGCCAGTGCCGGCACCGCAACCGCGCAATCCGGCGGACAATCGCCTGCGCCTGCCCAATGCGCCGACCAACGATTACTCCTTCATGCAGGGCTGCTGGCGCACCGACCCGTTCCGCCACGAAGCGCTGCAGATGCAACCCGGCATCTCGTCCTACTGCTTCGATGCGAACGGAGCCGGCCAACTCGAATGGCGGCGCGGCCGCACCGCGTGCCGTACGCGGGCCCAGGCGCGGTTCGAGGGCGCGGTGCTTCGCCTGCGCGATGCCGACTCGACCTGCAACGACGGCTCGCGCTGGTTCGCCGACCAACTCGTCTGCCAGCGCGGCGCCGACAACGTGGCGATCTGCAGCGGCCAGTCGCGCAACGCCTACGGCGCGCCCGTCACCTGGTCGGTCAACCTGCACAAGCTGAACTGACCCGGCTAGAGTCCTTCCGTCTCACATTGCCCCACTCCTCCTCATCCTGAGAGGCTGACCGGAAATGAATTGAATCAATTC
>JABMNB010000368.1 GCA_013205335.1 Rhodospirillales bacterium | reverse complement strand
GATTGTGGTCGGGAGTCTATGGAAGGTCGCGATACGTGACCCACGCCTGTTCAGTGAGATCTGCCGCACGGTGGCGGACTGCCTGATCCACAATCCTTCGGCGTTCCAGGCGGTGGTGCGGATTTGCATCTTTTACCTGCACATGGGGCCGTTCGCGCGGCGGGTGGTGGCCGAGATGGACAGTGCCATCGCCTGGGAGGACGCCCACCCCGGCTGGCAGGCGGCTGGCGCTGTTGGTGAGGCCCATGCTGCGGCATCAGCCCGTCATTCTGAATCCAGCCACGCTGGCCAGCCCGTGGGCTGACCGGGTCGCAGGGCCGTTCACAAGCTCGTCAGCAAAATGGGTTCTGGTCCGGGTATGCGATCGGCATTGATACGAGTGATGTGCATTCAGAAAGGGAGGGCACCCATGAAGGCCATGTGGCGGGGCAAGGTGATCGCCGAGAGCGACCGCACGCTCGAGGTCGATGGCTATCGCTACTTTCCGCGCGAGACGGTGCGAATGGACTTGCTGAAGTTGACGCCCAGGACCGCCGGCGACCTGCAGTGTCCGCACGGCGTGCAGTTCTACGACGTGGCGGAAGGCGGGGCGCCAAGCCGGCGCGCTGCCTGGTCGTACGAGGCGCCGCAGGAGAAGATGAAGCCGGTCGATCGCTGGATCGGCTTCTGGCAGGATGTCAGCGTTCGCTGACATTCCAAAAGAAAACGGCCGGCGGATGCCGGCCGTCAGAACTTCAGGCCAGCGCCCTAGCGCGCCGGCGAGATGGCCGAGATCATCAGCGGCGTCGTCATGCCGATCACGACATCGCCGACCTTGATCTTTTTCAGCATGTCCTTCTTGGCGACTGAGTTCGCCGCATAGGTACGGACCGCGCCGCCGCGACCGTCGATCACCGAGACGGTGTTCTTCGTGAGATCGACGCCAACCACGGTGAGCGTGAAGCGGCCGGCCTCCACATCGGTCTGGTTCGTCGTCAAGCCCATCTGATCCTTGCGGGCGAGCTGCGCGCCCGGGCCCTTCTGGCGCAGGTTCAGCATCGTGACCACCTCGGAATAGGTGACGTTGGCCATCGAGCCGTCGTCGATCGCATCGAGGTTGCGGACGCCGTCGGAGACCGGAAGGATCACGAGTTGGCCGTTCGGCATCGTGAACGCGACCGTGCGGCTCTCCGGGTCGGCCGATTCGATCTTGACCCGCTGTGTGACCACGTCGTTGAACGCCACGCCTTCGCGCGGTACCGCCGTCACCTGGGCCGCCACCTGCCGCTCGGGCAGGCTCACGCCGACCGCCAGAACCGCCGCGAACAAGGAAACGCCTGCGGTCATCTTCATCGAACGGATCGTCATTGCCGAGTACCTCGCAAAACCCCTAACGCGCCGGACAATAGCGATCCGAACCGGCGAAGCAACCACCAAGGCCGTGAGGATTTCAGGCAAAATGCGCCAGAACGGCCTTTGCCACGGCGTCGGGCTGGTCGAGATAGGCCAGATGGCCTGCGTTCGCGACGGTTTCGACCCGTGTCGACCCGGTGATCCCGCGGGCGAACCTGCCAGCATAACTTGGCGGCAGCAGGCCGTCCCGGTCGCCCCACAGGATCAGGGTGGGGGCCGCAATGAGCCCCAGCCGCTTTTCCAGCCGAGTATTGCCGAGCGGCCAGAAGGCGCGGGCGGCGGCTTCGGAGGCGCGGGTCATCTCGATCGGCCATTCCACCGAATTGGCGCCGTCCGGCGCGGCGACCAGGTCGTTCCAGCGGGCGGCGTCGGCGCACATCAGTCCGGGCAGCACGTCCTTGCGCTGCGCCCAGGGATCGGCGGCAGGTTCGCGGTCGTCGAACAGGCCGAACGGTGCAATCAGGGCAAGCTTGCCGACACGCTCGGGAAAGACTGCCGCCATTTCGGCGGCAAAGGCCCCCCCGACGGAGGCGCCCACCAGGTCGGCGCCGGCGAGGCCCGCTTTGTCGACAAGCTGGCGCACGGCCAGCACCCAGTCGAGATGGCTGTCGAGTTCGGTGTGACCGGTGGCGCCAGGATAGCCCGGCAGGGACGGCGCGATCACCGTCCGCGTCTCGGCCAGCCGGTCGAGGAAGGGCAGCCAGCGCGGCAGGCCGCCGAGGCCGGCCAGGAAGCCGAGTTTCGGGCCGCTGCCCTTGGTCCAGACGCGGCAGGGATGGCCGTTGACCTCGACGGTCGTCGCGGCGGGCTGGGACACGCGACTACTCCGCGGCGACGGTTTGCGGGCGGAAGGCGGGAACGGCGGCGCGCTGGCTCTTGGCCATGGGCTTGGGCCACCACTTGTCCTCCCAGTCGCCGAACAGGTCCTTGACCTTCGGCATCACCTTCTCGGCGAACAGGCGCGTATTGTACTTGGTCGTGTCCTTGCTCATGTTGCCGTACTGCAGCAGCAGCATGAGATGGCCGACATTGAGGCTGGTGGCGACGTGCCGGATCTGTTCGACCACCTCGTCGGGCGAGCCGATGATGACGTAGCCGCCATCCACGATGTCCTTCATGCCGGTGGCCTTCATGCTGAGCTTGCTGGAATAGCTCGCCGTGTTGGCCGCCTTGCTGACCATGCTCTGGATGCCGGCGCGCTGGGTGGCTTCCGTCGTGTAGCCGGGCGGCGTGGCGTAGCGGGCATCGACGTGAAGGCAACGGCCATAGAAGTACTCGGCGGGCTCGGTGTAGAGGTCGAGCGCCTGCTGGCGGGTCTCCGCCACGCCGACGAACTGCAGGAAACCCGCGCGATATGGATTGCGGTCCTTGCCGAGCTTGTCCATCTCGTTCCAGAAGCCCTGCATCGTCGCGAGCCCGGCCTTGTAGCCGTAGTACGAGAGATAGCAGTAGACGTAGTCCATCTCGGCGCACCAGCGCCAGGTCTCGACCGAGCCGCCGCCGGGAATCCAGATCGGCGGATGTGGGTCGTTCTGGATGGGGCGCGGCCAGATGTTGACGTAGCGTTGCTGATTGTAGCGGCCATTGAAGGCGAACGTGTCCTTCTCGGTCCATGCCCGCTTCACCAGGTCATGCGCCTCGAGATAGCGCTCGCGCAGCAGGCTTGGATTCTGGCCGTAGGCGTAGCAGGTGTCCATCGGCGAGCCGACGGGGAAGCCCGCGATCAGCCGGCCGCCCGAGATGCAGTCGATCATCGCGAACTCTTCGGCGACGCGCGTCGGCGGATTGTAGAGCGCCAGCGAATTGCCCATGACGCAGAGCGCGGTGTCGGTAGTGCGGCGCGCCAGGGAAGAGGCGATCAGGTTGGGCGAGGGCATCAGCCCGTAGCCGTTGGAATGATGCTCGTTCACGCAGACCGCGTCGTAGCCGAGCTCGGCGGCGTACTCGAGCTCGTCCATGAAGTCGTTGTACATGTGATGCGCGCGCTTGGGATCGAACAGCGAGGAATGGATGTCGACCCATACCGAGGGGTGCTTCCGGTTGAAGTCTTCCGGAAGCTCCGTGTACGGCATCAGGTGAAACCACATGAGTTTCATGGCGCGCTATCCCTAAACTCGAGCTGCTGTTTGGTAAACGACCGTTTACCTGGGGAGGGTGCCGCGACTTCGCCCGGCAGGCAATGTGGGATTTCCACAGGGCAGGGGTAATTTTGTTGTTTTTCCCACATGGTAATCGTTCCGAATCGTATTTTGTGCATTGCACTCTCGCGGGCGCAGCAATAGTTTCGCGGCAACGCAGGAGGAATTGCCATGTCCGTTGTCGCCTTCGCGGCTCGCCCGCATCCGACGGCCAACCAGCCGAAGAAGGATCTGTACGAAGTCGGTGAAATTCCGCCGCTCGGACACGTGCCGAAGAACATGTACGCTTGGGTGATCCGGCGCGACCGTCACGGGCCGCCGGAACAGTCCATGCAGCTCGAGGTCGTGCCGACCCACGCGATCGGCGAGGACGAGGTGCTGGTTCTCGTGATGGCCGCCGGTGTGAACTACAACGGCGTCTGGGCGGGCCTCGGCCTGCCGATCTCGCCGTTCGACGTTCACAAGCAGGCCTTTCACATCGCCGGCTCCGATGCCTCGGGCATCGTCTGGGCGGTCGGCGCCAAGGTGAAGCGCTGGAAGGTCGGTGACGAGGTCGTCATCCACTGCAACCAGGATGACGGCGATGACGAGGAGTGCAACGGCGGCGACCCGATGTTC
>JABMNB010000367.1 GCA_013205335.1 Rhodospirillales bacterium | reverse complement strand
GGGCACGGCGATGATCGTCACCGCAGGCCAGCAGGAGCAGGGCCACGGCCTGA
The DNA here is from genome assembly GCA_013205335.1 of Rhodospirillales bacterium. GTDB lineage: Bacteria > Pseudomonadota > Alphaproteobacteria > Reyranellales > Reyranellaceae > Reyranella. The sequence continues at coordinate 3,541 of JABMNB010000367.1, read as the reverse complement.
CCGAGCCCCTCCTCTACGCCCCGCTGGTGCCGATCGCCCAGCCGGTCGTGAAATGGGCGACCGAGGTCAGCCGCATCGAGGACTTGCCGCGGATCCTGCGCCGGGCCGCCAAGATCGCGACCACCGCGCCGACCGGTCCGGTGTTCATCTCGCTGCCGGGCGACATCCTGAACAACGAAGCCGCCATCGACATGGGCGAGGTCACGCGCGTCGACACGGCGGTCCGCCCGAGCGACGCCGCGCTCGAGCAGCTGGCCAAGCGCCTGCTCAGCGCCAAGAAGCCCGTCATCCTGGCCGGCCACGAGATCGCCACGTCCGATGCCTTCGCCGAAGCCACGGCGCTCGCCGAGACACTGGGGGCGCCAGTGCTGCAACAGACCGTGGCCTGGGGTGCCCACTTCCCATCCGAGCATCCTGCCTATCTCGGCGCGCTGAACCGCGACCAGAAGCATGTGCGTCGCGTCCTTTCCGACTACGACCTGATGCTCTGCGTCGGCGCCGACGTGCTCAAGATGTCGGTGTGGAGCGAGACCGAACCGCTGCCCGAGACCACCGCGGTGGCAATGATCGGCCTGCGCGATTGGGAGATGGGCAAGAACTTCCCGGCCGAGATCGCTCTCCGTGCCGACGTGAAGGAGACCCTGAAGGCGCTGGTGCCGCTGCTGAAGAAACTGGGCGGCACGCACCTCGCCGAGAAGGCCAGGGCCTCGCTGGCCGAACTCGCCCCTCGCAACTGGAGCGCCCAGCGTATCCAGAAGGCGGCCAAGGTCGCCACGCCGACGACCACGCCGCTGCCGGCCGAATGGGTGATGATGCGCCTCAGCGACAAGCTTCCGAAGGACGCCATCGTCGTCGAGGAAGGCCTCACCAGCACCGCGACGCTGCCGAGCTATTTTGCCTTCCGTGACAAGAACAGCTTCTTCGGCAATGTGAGCGGCGGCATCGGCTGGGGCATCGCCGCGGCCGTCGGCGTGCAGATCGCCGAGCCCACGCGGCGCGTCGTCGCTGTGATCGGCGACGGCAGCGCCATGTACTCGATCACCGCCCTGTGGAGCGCGGCCAACCAAAAGCTGCCGGTGATCTTCCTGATCACCAACAACGAGGGTTACCAGATCCTCAAGAACCGCCTGAAGCTGTTCCACGGCAACGACACGCCGATCGGCATGGACTTCAACGACCCTCCGATGAACATCGCGAAGATCGCGGAAGGCTTCGGCCTGGCCGCCGAGAGGGTCGACACGGCGGATGGCTTCGACGCCGCCCTCGACCGGGCGCTCGCCAGGACGGATAGACCGACTCTGATCGAAGCGATGGTGAAACGCTGAGCGGGAGCGGCGCGATGTCGGCCGTCAGGCACGCTTTCGTCGAGACACGCGGCTTCCCCACCCACGTAGCCGAGGCAGGCAGCGGCCCGCCGCTGCTCCTGCTGCATGGCTGGCCGGAATTCTGGGCGACCTGGGAGCCGATGTTCGAGCGGCTGGCCGATCGTTTCAGGCTCATCGCACCGGATTTTCGCGGCTTCGGCGAAAGCGGCAATCCGGACCACGGCCCCTCCGAGCGGGCCGGTCCCGACGTTCTGGCCGATGATATCGTGGCTCTTCTCGACCGGCTCGGTATCGCCAAGGCGGGCTTCGTCGGCCACGATGTCGGCGCCTACGTGATGCAGCGGCTGGCGATACGCCACCCCGACCGCGTGACCGGACTGTTCTTCTTCAATTGCGGCACACACGGCGTCGGTGCGCGCTGGCGCGATCCCGAGCAGATCAACGAGATCTGGTACCAGACCTTCCACCAGATGCCGTTTGCGCCTGCCATCGTCGGCGCCTCGCGCGACTCATGCCGCGCCTATTTTCGGCATTTCCTGACCCACTGGTGCCATCGCAAGGACGCGTTCGACGCCGTGCTGGAGCGCTGGGTCGACAATTTCATGCGCCCCGGCAATCTCCAGGGTGGCTTCAACTGGTACATCTCCCAGAACGCCGGGCGGCTCGCCGTCATGGCGGGCACGGCGCCCAAGCCGCCGATGATCGCCCAGCCCGCGCGCGTCCTGTGGGGCCGCCACGACCCGGTCCTGAAGTCGGCCTGGATCGACGTCGTCGGGAACTACTTCCAAGACGTAGAGGCCGGCATCGCGGAGGATGCCGGCCACTTCGTTCACTACGAGAGGCCCGACCTCGCCGCAGCGGAGATCGCGAAGTTCTTCGAGCGGATCGGCTACTGCGCAGGCTGATCCCGAGCTGGCGCCTGTTTGCCTGAGCAGAGTGTGATAGGATTCCTGGATGCAACCGGGTCTCCTTGCCTACTACCGAACCAACGGCAAAGCGACGGATCCAGGCAGGCATGCACACCTCTATGCCGGTCTGCCGTTGGAGGTTTCAGCGCTCGTCGAGATTGTCCAGGGGCTCGTCGTCGACAAGGACTTCGTCGGCCTCTACGGTCTGGCGCTCGCAGACCGCGACCGCCTTGGTGAAGTCGACGCCCGCTATCTCCCGAGTATCCTCGAACGGCTTCTCGCAAAGGATGGACGATCGCTGCTGCAGGCGCGCGAACCTGCCGCCCGGTTCGTCGGCAGTTGCCGCGACTACGCACTGCTCCTGTGCTCGATGCTCCGCCATCTCGGGATACCGGCGCGGATACGCTTCGGCTTTGCGACATACTTCTCGAAGAGTCCGGACTCATATAGCGACCACTGCGTCTGCGAGTACTGGGATGAAAGCCAAAGGCGCTGGCTGCTCGTCGATGCCAACGTCGATCCAGTCGTCAAGTCGAAGGTCGGTGTTACAGCGAACGAGCTCGACCTGAGCCGCAACGAATTTCTCGTCGCCTCGAATGCCTGGCGACTTGCGCGTAGTGGCCAGGCGGATCCCGATCGCTTTGGCGTCCCGAGCATCGGAATCCAGGGTCTCTGGTTCATCCGCGGCAGCCTCCTGCGGGATCTCGCCGCTCTCAACAAGGTCGAGGTACTTCCGTGGGACTATTGGGGCCTCGCTGATCGGATGCCCATCGACGCATTGCCGCATGAAGAAATGCCGTTCCTCGACGATTTGGCAGCGGCACTCGCGAGTTCGGATGAGCTGGCGGCAATCCAGGCGGCGTATGGCCGTGGCGGGTTGATCGTGCCCGCGATGATCCGGAGCTTTTCGCCCCTTCACGGCCAAACCGAGATCGAAGTGCGCTATTAGCCCGGCTGTATCAGGATCAGGGGCGGGCGCGCTCATGCCGCGGCCGCTCACCACCGTCAAACACAGCCTGCAAGGCATAGCCGGATTTCTCAAATCGAAGGTTCGTCTCAATGAAGGCCATACAGACCGCTGATCTCAGCTCCATCGACAACTATGCCTTGGTCGACCAGCCTGCACCCCAGCCAGGTGAGGGCGAAGTTCGTATCAGGGTCGCGGCCTGCGGGGTCGGTTTCGTCGACGCCCTGGTTGCGCTCGGCCGCTACCAGGTCAAGCCGTCCTTGCCTCACGTGCCCGGTGCCGAGATCGGGGGCCTGGTGGATGCGCTGGGGCCAGGGGTCACGGGATTCGCAATCGGAGAG
>JABMNB010000366.1 GCA_013205335.1 Rhodospirillales bacterium | reverse complement strand
CGCACGTCGGTCGAACTTCGGGCCATGGGACTGTCGAACCAGCATCTCGTGGTCAATGGTGTGTTCAAGGCCTCCACGATGAACGATGCCGTGGCGGCATCGCTGGAGAAGGAAGGCCGGTTGGCGCTCTCCGGGATGCCCGCGGGATTGCGCCGCCTGGCGCGCGAGGAGATTGCGCTGCGACCCTACGACATGGTGGGTCTCGACGCGTTGCGATCGCTGCTCGCGCCCGATTGGTCGCCGGATGCACGGGATGATCGGGCGCCCGATCCCGCGGCGACGGCCTCCGGCAGTCACCGCGGCAGTTACCCGGGCGGCCACCCCGGTCTGGACAAGCTGGTCGATCGACTCGCCCGGGACAACAGCGGGCTGATCATGGTGATGGGCAAGGGTGGGGTCGGAAAGACCACCATCGCATCAGCGATCGCCATCGGCCTGGTCGGGCGCGGACACTCGGTGCATCTCAGCACGACCGATCCGGCCGCGCATCTGGCCATGACGCTCGATGGCGAACTGCCCGGCCTGCTGGTCGATCGCATCGATCCCAAGGCCGAGACGGCGCGCTACATCGCCAAGGCGATGGAGACCCGTGGCCGCGACCTGGACGAGGCCGGCAAAGCCCTGCTGCGCGAGGACCTCGAGTCGCCCTGCACCGAAGAGGTCGCGGTCTTCCATGCCTTCTCGCGCATCGTCGGCGAAGCGCGCAGCGCCTTCGTGGTGCTCGATACGGCGCCAACCGGCCATTCGGTGCTGCTGATGGATGCGACCGGCGCCTATCACCGGCAGATGGTCCAGAACCTGCCGCCGCAGGCCGGGAGCGGTCGATTGATCACGCCCCTGATGCGGCTGCAGGACGCCGCCTATACGCACGTCATTCTGGTGACGCTGGCCGAGACCACGCCGGTATCGCAGGCGGCGGCGTTGCAGGAGGATCTGAGGCGCGCCGGCATCGAGCCGTTTGCCTGGGTGATCAACAAGTGCCTCGTCGCCAGTGGCACACGCGATCCGCTGTTGCTGCGTCGTCTGTCCGGAGAGCGGGTCCAGATCGCCCGCGTGCACGAGAGGCTCGCGAAAGCGATGTACCTGCTGCCGCGACAGCCGGAACCTCCGGTTGGCATCGCCGGGCTCGAACGCCTGGCTGCCGGCACGGCTGATTGAGAGGCCGATTGAGAGGCTGAGTGCGACGATGGCCCCGTCGCCGAGCGCGTGCCGGCATGGCAAGCTGCGCCGCTGGCGCTCGAAGTCGCCGGCGCCTTTCGCTCCCTCAAACACGGACTCCACCGCCCCCCGGCGACATCAGGCGGCTTCGATCGAGCACGCAGGGTGGCCCTGGTGCCTGGCAGGTGCCGCTAGGGACACTGATGCCGGTCGAGACGCTGCGGTTGCGGTCCAGGTACTCGCGTCCCCAGACCTCCGTGCCCTCGTCGAGCCACGCGCCGGATCGCCCATGGCTTCCCCGGAACCCGGCCGAATGATAGTTTGCGGCGATCCAAGGGTTCACCGGGGCCACGGATTCATCCGGGGGCAAGGGTTCATCCGGAAAATGTCGGCCAGGGATCGTGTTTGCAATGCTGTCGCGATTGTATCGGTCGATGTTTCCTTCCGTGCACGACTGGCCCGGCGGGCCGATGCCGGCGCGGCCTTACGGATACGTCGTCAAGGTGAGCGCCAGGCAGCAGATCGGGCTCGGACTGCTCACGTTGTTGATCGTTCCCCTGGCGTTGGCGCCGCTGGAAATCCAGCGACGGATCGTCAACTACGCCGTGGCCCACTCGGCTGTGGAAATGCTGGTGGCATACGGCGGATTGTATCTCGCCGTCCTCCTGCTGCAGGGTGGCCTGAAGTTCCTGCGTGACATGTACATGTACAGGATCGCCGAAGGCGTCACGCGTCAGCTTCGCCGGAAATTCGTCGAGGGCGGGCCGCGCGACGCCGGCATTGCCGAAGGCACGAGGCAGGCCATCATCTCCTCCGAGTCCGAGAAGGTCGGGGGCTTTGTCGCGGAAAGCATTTCGCTGCCGCTCCTGCAGGCGGGCACCGTGCTCAGTATCGCCGCGTACATGCTGGCCATCGAGCCGCTGATTGCGATGGTCGCGATCGTTTTCCTCGTACCATCGGTCGTTATTGTAGGCTTCGCCCAGCCCATCCTGAACGGACTGTCCCGATCGAAAATTACCGTTGTCCGTGCCCTTGGCGAGGCCGTCCTCCGCGGTGGCCGCGGCGAGGCCGAAAAGGACACGCGACCCGGCGATCTCGTCGAGCGCATTTATGACCTGCGCCTTCGCTTCGCCGGCATCAAGATCGCAACGAAATCGCTCAACCAGCTGATCACCAGTCTGGGTCTGCTGAGCATACTCCTGGTGGGCGGATGGCTTGCCATCGAAGGCCGGACGGAGATCGGCATCATCGTGGCGTTCATGACGGGGTACGAGCGTGAAGTTCCCCCGGTTTCGTGGACACCCGAACATTTGTGTTCCAGGAGTCCATCATGGCCAGAAAGCACCCACCCTTCACGCCTGAGTTCCGGCGTCAGATGATCGAGCTAGTTCGCTCCGG
>JABMNB010000365.1 GCA_013205335.1 Rhodospirillales bacterium | reverse complement strand
CGCTCGATACCGCCAGCCCGCGCAGCTTGCCGCTCTTCACGTGCGGCAGGGTGGCGATCATGCCGTTGAACAGCGCGTCGGCATGGCCGCCCGCGACCTGCTGGATCGCTTCGGCGCCGCCCTTCATCGGGATGAAAGTGATCTTGAGACCGAGCGAGTGGGCGAACAGCGCGCCCGCCAGATGCGGCGCGCTGCCCAGTCCGGCGGTCGCATAGTTGAGCTTGTCCGGATTGGCCTTGGCGAAGTCGATCATCTCGGCCGCGGTCTTGTAGGGACGATCGGGCGCGGCCGCGAGCAGGTGCGGCGTGTAGGCGAGCACGGTGACGGCGTTGAAGTCCCTGGCGACGTCGAACGGCAGTTTCATCACCGAGGGCGAGATCGTGAGATTGCCGAGATCGGTCAGCACCAGCGTGTAACCGTCGGGCGCGGACTTGGCGATCATGTCGACGGCGATGTTGCCGTTGGCGCCGGTGCGGTTCTCGACGATGACGGATTGGCCGAGCCCGGCCTGCAGGTGCGGCTGCATCAGACGCGCCAGGATGTCGGACGTGCCACCCGGCGCATAGGGAATGATGATCCGCACCGGTTTGGCGGGGAACGCCTGGCCGCGGGCGCTCGTGACGATCGACGGAGCAGCCAACGTGGCGGCAGCTGTGATAAGAATATGTCTGCGGCGCATGTTTCTCTCCCTTAAGTGCTTGTTTTGCAGATACTTTAGGGAGGTGGCGGCGGGAAAGCCAGCAATCCGCTTGACTTCGCTGCGCCGCACCATCATATACCCGCCAGCCCGCAGTTACGTGGGCTTCCAAGATTTCTCGCGATCGCGCGACGCGCCCCATGGTTTGTGACGGCGCCTCATCCCGAGACAATCCCCCAAGACAAGAGCCGTCCCAGCCGCGCGCGGGAACGGGCCTAACGCCGCCACAGATGTGCGTGCCCAGAAGGCACGCCGGCGGCAAGTAAGGATTTTCAGTGAGTGAAGTTACGTTTGCGGATCTCGGTCTGGCCGAGCCGCTGCTGCGCGCGTTGAGCGCAGCGAATTACACCGTGCCGACGCCCATCCAGGCGCGCACGATTCCCGCCCTGCTGCAGGGCCGTGACGTGCTGGGCATCGCCCAGACCGGCACCGGCAAGACGGCGGCGTTCGCGCTGCCCGTGCTGCAGCTTCTTGCCGAGTCGAAGGAGCGCGCCCAGCCCAAGAGCCCGCGCGCCCTCGTGCTGGCGCCGACCCGCGAACTCGCGGTTCAGATCGCCCGCAGCTTCGACACCTACGGTCGCGGCCTCGGCCTGCGCCTCTGCACCGTGGTCGGCGGTCTGGGCTACGGCCGCCAGATCGAGACCCTGGCGCGCGGCGTCGACATCCTCGTCGCCACGCCCGGCCGTCTGCTCGACCTCGTCGAGCGCGGCAACGTGAAGCTCGGACAGGTCAGCTTCTTCGTCCTCGACGAAGCCGATCGCATGTTCGACATGGGCTTCATCCGCGACGTCCGCCGCATTGCGGCCTCGGTCTCCAAGAACCGGCAGACCCTGCTGTTCTCGGCGACCATGCCGAGCGACATCGCCAAGCTCTCCTCGGAAATCCTGAAGAATCCCGAGAAGGTCGAAATCGCGCCGCAGGGCCGCACGGTCGAGAAGGTCGACCAGCGCGTCTACTTCGTGAACGCTGGCGCCAAGCGGTCGCTGCTCAGCCATCTGCTGTCGGACGCGGCTCTCGAGCGCGTCATCGTCTTCACGCGCACCAAGCGCGGCGCCAACCGCGTCGCCGAGGCGCTCGAAGACCGCGGCGTGCGCTCCGAGGCGATCCACGGCAACAAGTCGCAGAACGCCCGTCAGAAGGCGCTCGACAATTTCAGCCGCGGCAAGGCCCGCGTCCTCGTCGCGACCGATCTCGCCTCGCGCGGCATCGACGTGCAGGGCGTGACCCACGTCATCAATTTCGAGCTGCCGGCCGATGCCGAAAGCTATGTCCATCGTATCGGCCGCACCGCGCGCGCCGGCGCCTCGGGCATCGCCATCTCGTTCTGCGACGGCAGCGAGCGCGGCCAGCTCAAGGGCATCGAGCGCCTGACCAACCAGCGCATCGCCGTCGTTCCGACGCCGGCCAACGAGGACATGCCGGCGGCCCCGCCGCCACGTGCCCGCAGCGAAGACGACGATCGCGAGCGCGACGAGCGCCCGCGTGAAGGCCGTGGTGGTCCGCGGGGCGCAGGTCGTCCCGGGGGCGGCGGTCGTCCCGGCGGTCATCGCTCGTTCGGCGACCGTGCCAACCACGATCGTTCGCGCGGCGATCGTGCGCCGGTGCAAGCCGAGAGCCAGTTCCGTGGTGGCGACTTCCGAGACGCCCCGCAGGGTGAGCGGCCCCAGGGTGAACGTCCTCAGGGCGAGCGCCCCCAGGGCGAGCGCCCCCAGGGTGATCGTCCGCAAGGCGATCGTCCCTATGGTGACCGTCCGCGCGCTGCACGCCCGCAGGGTGATCGTCCTTACGGCGACCGTCCGCGTGGCGACCGTCCCCAGGGTGATCGGCCGCAGGGTGATCGTCCCTATGGCGACCGCCCGCGCGGTGATCGTCCCCACGGCGACCGCCCTCACGGTGATCGTCCCCAGGGCGATCGTCCGCACGGTGATCGTCCGCAGGGTGACCGCCCGCGCTCGTTCGGCGATCGTCCGAACCACAATGGCGGGGGCGGGCAGTACGTGCCCCGTCCGCGCGGCGACCGTCCCCATGGTGATCGTCCCCAGGGCGATCGTCCCCAGGGCGATCGTCCGCACGGTGATCGTCCCCATGGTGATCGTCCCCACGGCGACCGCCCGCAAGGCGACCGTCCGGCCGGCGACCGTCCGCAGACTCCGCGTCCCCAGTGGAAGGGGCGCCGCTTCGGTGGTGGAGGTGGCGCTGGCGGTGGCGGTGGCCGTGGTCGAGGCCGCGCTGCCTAGCTAGAGAATTCCTTCCTCGCGGAAGATTTCCAGGCATTTAGAAAGAGCGCGCTCATATCGGGCGCGCTCTTTTGCTATCGACGCATCGTCCCAGTCGAAGAAACCGCCCTTGGTCTTGAAGCCGATGCGGCCCTGGTCGACGTTGCGCTGAAGCACCGGCGGCGGCCCGTCCGAATTGTTGAGATCGGGCCAGATGATCTTGGCGACGGCGCAGGTCGTGTCCCAACCCGAATGCTCCTTCTGGGTGATCGGGCCGGCGGCGGCGTAGCGGAAGCCGAAGGAGAGACGCACGATGGCGTCGATATCCTCCGGCGAGGCGACGCCCTCCTCGATCAGCCACAGCGCCTCGCGCATCAGCGCGCCCTGGATGCGGTTGCCCAGAAAGCCGATCACGTCCTTCTTCACCTGCACCGGCCGCTTGCCCAGTTCGCTCATGAGCGCGCCCACCTTCTCGGCGAGCGCCACGTCGGTGTGAACGGAACGCACGACCTCGACCAACGGGATCAGGTGCGCGGGCATGAAGAAGTGCAGGCCCATCATGCGGTCCTGGCTCGCGAGACCCTTGCCGATCTCGCTGATCGGGAAGCTCGACGAATTCGAGGTCAGCGGCACGCCGGGCCGGGAAAGCTTCTCCATCTCGGCGAATATTTTTTGCTTCAGGGCGAGGTCCTCGGTCACCGTCTCGACCACGATGTCGATCCTGGACCAGGGTGCTTCCTCGAGGGTCGCGTAGGTCGCGAGGCCCGAGACATCGTCCGGCTTTCCCATCGCCTGGAGCGCTCGGGCGGTAGCCGCAGGCAGCCCGTCGCGGGTCGAGGCGGAGCGCGACACGACGTCCACCTTCCAGCCGCCGCCCAGGAACATGGCAATGATTCCGACACCCATGGTGCCTCCGCCCAGCACCAGGGCTTGTCGTTCGCTTTGCGGCATTCCTCGTCCTCCCGTATCGACGCGTGCCCCATGGCGGGGCAGTATCCGGCCCAAGTTAACCGGATTTTCAACGTGGGAGAAAACGTATGAGCGCCACCTTCACGGACATCGGTATCAGCACGGACGGCCCGGTCGGAATCGTCGAGATTCAGCGGCCGCCGCACAATTTCTTCGACAACTCGCTGATCAACCAGATCGCCGACGCCTTCGAGGCGTTCGACCGCGACGACAAGATCCGCGCCTATGTGCTGTGCGCCCAGGGCAAGTCGTTCTGCGCCGGCGCCGATTTCGCCAACCGCCCGCAGACCGGCGCGGCCGAGAGCGGCAAGCACCTCTACAAGGAAGCGACGCGCCTGTTCCGTTCGAAGAAGCCGAGCGTCGCGGCGATCCAGGGACCGGCGATCGGTGGCGGTCTCGGCCTCGCGCTGATGCCGGACTTCCGCGTCGCTGCGCCGGAAGCGCGCTTCGCCGCCAACTTCACGCGCCTGGGCTTCCATCCGGGCTTCTCGCTCACCTACACGCTGCCGCGCCTGATCGGCCAGCAGAAGGCGAACCTGATGTTCCTCACCGGACGTCGCATCGGCGGCGAGCAGGCGGTCGAATGGGGCATGGCCGACGTGCTGGCGCCTCTGGCGGACGTGCGCAAGGAAGCGATCAAGCTCGCGCAGGAAATCGCCGAGAGCGCCCCGCTCGCGGTGATGTCGACGCGCGAGACGATGCGCCGTGGCTTCGCCGATGGTGCTGAAATCGCCACCGAGCGCGAGCTCACCGAGCAGGACTGGACGCGCAAGACCGAGGACTTCAAGGAAGGCGTCAAGTCGTACGCCGAGAAGCGCCCCGGCAACTGGAAGAACCGCTAAACTTCGTCCCAGGCTTTCCCCCACCCTGCCTCCCCCGTCTGACGGGGGAGGTGCCCTCAGGCGCCTGTGAAGGCGCCGCGGCGGAGGGGGAGAGCCACAGCGACGCTGTCAACATCAAGGAGCGTTTCATGGCTCAGGTCTCGGGCAAGGTCGCCGTCGTCACGGGCGGTGCTTCCGGCATCGGCGAGGCCTGTGCCGAAACGCTGGCGCGCGAAGGCGCGGCGGTCCTCATAACAGATATCGACGACACCCTGGGCAAGGGTGTCGTCGAGCGCATCACGAAAGCGGGCGGCAAGGCGCACTATCTGCGCCATGACGTGCGCGACGAGGCTGCATGGCCTGGTGTGATCGCCGAAGCCGAGACGCGCTACGGCCGTCTCGATTTCATGGTGGCCAATGCCGGCATCGGCATCATGTCGCCGATCGCGACCATGACGCTCGCCGACTGGCAGCGTCAGCAGGCGATCAATCTCGACGGCGTGTTCCTCTCGATCAAGCATTCGATCCCGGCGATGAAGCGGGTGGGCGGCGGCTCGATCGTGCTGATGTCGTCGGTGGCGGGCCTGCGCGGCGCACCGGGACTGGCGGCCTATTCGGCGACCAAGGGCGGCGTGCGCCTGCTCGCCAAGTCGGTGGCGCTCGAGCATGCGGCCGACAATATCCGCTGCAACTCCATGCATCCCGGCATCATCGCCACGCCGATCTGGGAGAAGATCCCGACCGGCGCCGAAGGCAATCGCCGCAACGCGCCGATCGATCCGCGCGAACGCGCGGCTGCGTCGGTGCCGTTGCCGCGCGTCGGCGAGGCGCAGGACATCGCCAACGGCGTGCTCTTCCTGTGCAGCGACGCCTCCAGCTACATCACCGGCCAGGAGCTGGTGATCGACGGCGGCATGACCGCCGGCGGCCGGCCCTCGCGGGCGCTGCAATAGTCACATGGCCGGCGACGCCGCGCGGATCTGGATCGTCGTTGCCGCGCTGAGCGGCGCGATCTCGGTCATCGTCGGCGCGTTCGCAGCGCATGGTCTGGATTTGCGCACGGAAGCCGGCCTGAAGGCTCGCGACTGGCTGCAGACCGGCAGCCATTATCAGATGGTCCATGCGCTGGCGATGCTGGGCGTATGCGCCCTGGCCGGCGCCGAGCTCCTGAACGTGCGCCTGGCCGTCGTCGCCCTGTGGCTGTTCCTCGTTGGCAGCGTCCTGTTTCCCGGTGCGCTCTATTCCCTGTCGTTCGGCGGCCCGCGATGGTTCGGCGCCGTGGCGCCGATCGGAGGCTTGGCCTTCATCGCGGGTTGGGTGCTTGTGGCGGTCGCGGCGCTAAAGAATCGTGGCGTCTGAAGGAATGACTGACGCGAGATGCTTCCAGGTTCGGAAAACTCCTTCGTCCTGAGCGGAGCCGCCCGTAGGGCGGCGCAGTCGAAGGACCTGCTTTCCTACGCACGGGAAAGTCGAGGCGAAAAAAGATCCCTCGACTGCGCTGCGCTCTGCTCAGAGTCTGACTCGAAATGAATGCAGCCAAAACAAGAGGCTATGAACAGCCCCGATCACCTCACCCTGAGGAGCAT
>JABMNB010000364.1 GCA_013205335.1 Rhodospirillales bacterium | reverse complement strand
GCGGTTCAGCGTGCCGCTCACCATCAGGAACACGCGGTTCGCCCCCTGGCGCTCCACCAGCTCGGTGACCGCCTCGGCGGCCGGCCGTCCGAAGACCACTTCCTCCATTTTGCTGAAAACGATGCGGCCTGAAGCGGTCATGCTCTTCCCCCGGTTATTTTGCTATCGTGGCGGTGAAATCAGGCAAGGGAAAGCATGACCGGGACACGGGATGGCGCGATCGCCCGCGCAGAGAAATATTTCGACGATGGCGGCTTCCTCGAGGAGCTGCAGCGGCGGGTCGCCATCCCGACGACCAGCCAGGAAGCCGGCTCCATGCCGGCCCTGCAGGAGTATGTCTCGGGCGAGATGACACAGTCGCTGGAGAAGCTGGGCTACGACTGCACCGTGCTGCCGAACCCGCGCAGCGAGTACGGCCCGTTCCTGATCGCCCGTCGGGTCGAGGATCCGGCCAGGCCGACCGTGCTGACCTATGGACATGGTGACGTTATCCGCGGGCAGGACGATCAATGGCGGTCCGGCCTGTCGCCGTGGAAGATCGTGATCGAGGGCGACCGGATGTACGGCCGCGGCACGGCCGACAACAAGGGCCAGCATACGATCAACATCGCCGCACTGGCCTGCGTGATGCAGGAGCGCGGCTCGCTGGGCTTCAACTCGACGATCCTGATCGAGACCGGCGAAGAAACCGGTTCGCCCGGGCTCGCCGATTTTTGCAAGGCCAACAAGGAGGCCCTCAAGGCCGACGCCCTGATCGCTTCGGACGGGCCGCGGCTCGATCATCGCCGGCCGACCATCTTCGGCGGCACGCGGGGCACGCTGAATTTCAACCTCTCGCTCACGATGCGCGAGGGCGGCCACCATTCGGGCAACTGGGGCGGCCTGCTGGCCAATCCCGGCATCATCATGGCCCATGCCCTGGCCACCATCACCGACGAGCGCGGGCAGATCAAAGTGCCGGAGTGGCGGCCCACGACCCTGACCAATTCGGTGCGCGCGGCACTGGCCGACGCCCATGTCGATGCCGGCGAGGGCGCTCCCGAGATCAATGAGGACTGGGGCGAGAAGTCGCTGACGCCGGTCGAGCGGGTGTTCGGCTGGAACAGTTTCGAGATCCTGGCCTTCAAGACCGGCAATCCCGACCGGCCGGTCAATGCGATCCCGCCCAGTGCCATCGCCTATTGCCAGTTGCGCTTCGTCGTCGGCACCGATCCGCACGACATCATCCCGGCCCTGCGGCGCCATCTCGACCGGCACGGGTTCGGCCAGATCGAGATCGAGCAGGCACGCGACGTCATCATGAATGCGACGCGTCTCGATCCCGAGAACCCCTGGGCCAAATTCGCCTCCAACTCGATCGAGAAGACGGCGGGCCAGAAACCCAACATGCTGCCCAACCTGGGCGGTTCGCTGCCCAACGAGGTGTTCACGGACATCCTCGGCCTGCCGACGGTATGGGTGCCGCATTCCTACGCGGCGTGCTCGCAGCATGCACCCGACGAGCATCTGCTCGCGCCGGTCGTCCGCGACGGGCTGCGGCTGATGACCGGTCTTTTCTGGGATTTGGGGTCGCAGGGCCGGCCGGGGTAAGGTCTTTCCCGATGCTTTCAGCCGACGAGGCCGCCGACCTGATCGAAGCCATCGCGACCCGTCAGGATCGCGCTGCCTTTGCCAGCCTGTTCCGCCATTTCGCACCGCGTGTGAAAGCATTCATCATGCGTGGCGGTGCCGATGCAGAGGCCGCGCAGGAGGTGGCGCAGGAAGCGCTCATCATGGTGTGGCGCAAGGCCGCCAGCTTCGACCGGACGCGCGCCTCGGCGGCCACCTGGCTCTATACGATCGCCCGCAACAAGCGCATCGACCACCTGCGGCGAAACAACAGGCCGGCGATCGATACCGAGGACTGGCTCACCGTATTTGCGCCTGAAGACGCCGATGCGGACAAATCCGTCCTCGCGGGGCAGACGTATACGCGAGTGAAAGAACTGCTCGGAGGGCTGTCTGCCGATCAACTGGTGGTGATCGAGAAGGCGTTCTTCGAGGACAAGACCCACACGGTTATCGCCGAAGAATTGAAGTTGCCCTTGGGAACAGTCAAGTCGCGTATCCGCCTGGCATTGGGACGCCTGCGAGATGCGCTGGAGAAAGATGAGCCATGAGCCGCCATCCGGCGCCTGAAGAACTATTGTTGGACTATGTAGCAGGCGCCCTGCCTGCAGGACCCAGCCTTGCGGTGGCACTGCACGTGTCCCTGGATCCGCACTCGCGGCGGATGGTCGAGCGGCTGAACGCCCTGGGTGGTGCGCTGATAGAGCGCGAGCCGGCGGCGGAAGTGGCAGTCGGGGACGACGATGCGGCACTCGAACGCACCCTGGCGCGCCTTGGCGAGATTTCCGTGGAGCGGCGGCCGACCCCCGGTGCACGTCTGTCTGCGGCATTCGACTGGGCGCCCGCACCCCTGGTTCCGCACCTGCGGCCGGGAATGGGGTGGCGTCGCGTGTTGGGCAAGTTCGACGAGATCCGTCTCGATCTGCCGGGCGACTTCCATCGCGTCTCGCTGCTGCGACTGGAGGCCGGCCGTGGCCTGCCCCAGCACAAGCATAGCGGCTACGAGTACACGGTCGTCCTGCAGGGTGGCTACACCGACGAAACCGGCAATTACGGTGTCGGCGACTTCGCCGTCGGCCCGGGCTCCGTTCGGCACGAGCCGATCGCCGATCAGGGCGAGCCCTGCATCGCGATGATCGTGGTCGAGCAGCCCATCGTGCTGACGGGGCCGGTGGGCCG
This sequence comes from Rhodospirillales bacterium, assembly GCA_013205335.1. Classification (GTDB taxonomy): domain Bacteria; phylum Pseudomonadota; class Alphaproteobacteria; order Reyranellales; family Reyranellaceae; genus Reyranella. The sequence goes on along the minus strand of JABMNB010000364.1, from coordinate 15,076 downwards.
TTGGCTCAATCCGCTGGTCAGTCGCGGCTTGATCTGAGTGGCGTTGACCCCGCAAGGGGTTCCCTTCAGGTTTGAGGTCTCAAAAGGGGACCTCATGCCGCGCATTCCGTACTACGAAGTCGAAAACGCCACGGGCAAGCACGCCGAATTCCTCGGCAAGCTCGATCCCATGCTCAACATCTATCGGATGCTGGCGAACTCCGAGCAGGGGGCGAAGGGCTTCCTGCGCATGGGCAATGCGCTGCTCTATCGCTGCGAACTGGATCCGGTGTTGCGCGAACTGGCCATCATCCGCGTCGGCCGGCTGAGCCGCACGGCCTACGAAGTGTTCCAGCACGAGCGTATCGGGCGCACTGTCGGCGTGACCGAGGAAAAGATCGCCGCCCTGCGCGATGCGACCGTCGAGGCGCCGGCCTTCAACGACCATGAGAAGGCCGTCCTGCGCTACACCGACGACGTGGTGCGCAACGTCAAGGCGTCGGACAAGACGCTGAAGGCGGTTCAGGCGTTTCTGACGCCGGGCGCACTCGTCGAACTCACCCTGACCATAGGCTACTACATGATGGTCTGCCGCTTCCTCGAGTCCATGGGCGTCGAGGGCGAAGAGGGGCAGGCGGAGTGGCTCAAGACGGCCAAGCTGTAATCTTTGATTTCCTCTCCCGCCATCGGGGGAGGTGTCGGCGTTTCACGCCGACGGAGGGGCAGGCAGCCTGCGGAACGCATGACCCCTCCGCCCCGATGACGGGGCACCTTTCCATCTGAAGGGGAGGAGAGACTTGGGCATAGGAGTAGGGAAATGGCGTACCGCGTCCTGATCGCGCAGTTCATGCATGAGACCAATACCTTCAGCAAACTGAAGACCACTCTGGAGGATTATCGCAAACGCTGGCTGATCGAAGGCGAGGAGATGGTGCCGCGCTTCACGGGCACCAAGAACGAAGTCGGCGGCTACATCGATTCGGTGAAGAAGTACGGCTGGGAACCGGTCTGGGCCGCCGCGGCCAATGCGACGCCCTCCGGCAAGCTCACCAAAGAGACCTGGGAGCATATCCGCGACTTGATCCTCGGGGCGGCGAAGAAGGCAGGCAAGCTCGATGCAATCTGTCTCTCGCTGCATGGCGCGGCCGTGACGGACACTGAAGACGATGCCGAAGGGGCCCTGCTCGAGGCGCTGCGCGCCCTCGTCGGGCCGGACATCCCGGTCGTCGCCACGCTCGACCTGCACGCCAACGCCACGGTCAAGATGGCCCGGCATGCCAATGCGCTGGTGAGCTACCGTACCTATCCGCATATCGACGGTTATGAGCGTGCGGTGCAGGCCGCTGCACTCGTCCAGGACGCGCTCGAAGGCAAGAAGAAGCCGAAGTGCCTGCTGGTCCAGCCTGCGATGTTGCAGGGCGCGGATTCCGGCAAGACCACCCAGCCCGGCCTTATGCGCGACCTGCTGGCCAAGGCCGACGCCTTCGAGAAGGAGCCGGGGATCAACGTAGTCAGCGTCCAGGCGGGTTTCACCTGGGCCGACATCCCCTATACCGGCCCGTCGATCGCGGTGAGCCATGAGCCGGGGGCCGAGGCGCGGGCGAAGGAAGTGGCCGCCGCGATGCTCGACGAGATCTGGAAGCGCCGCGATGAAAATACCTCGAACTACCGTCCGGTGGCCGAGGCGATCGCCGCGGCGAAGGCCGGTGTCGGCAAGGACGGACCGCTGGTCGTGGCCGACGGTACCGACAACCCGGGCGGCGGCGGCTACAACGACACGACTCCGGTGCTGCAGGCGCTGCTCGATGCCAAGGTCGAGAACGTGGCCTTCGGCACGATCTTCGATCCCGGCACGGTGCAGCAGGCCATCGAGGCGGGCGTCGGCGCGGAGATCGACGTCGTACTGGGCGGCCACACCGATCCCTCGATGGGTGGGCCGGTCAAGGCCAGAGCCCTCGTGAAGATGCTGTCCGACGGCTCCTTCAAAAACGACGGGCCGATGAATGCCGGCGTCGAAACCTCGATGGGACAGACCGCCGTGCTGCGTATCGGCGGCATCGACGTCGTCACCATCTCCAACCGCATCCAGACCATCGACCTGCAGGTCTTCCTGAGCCAGGGCATCGATCCCCGGACCAGGAGCGTGGTGGTGGTGAAGAGCGTGCAGCACTTCAGGGCAGCCTATGCACCGATCGCCCGCGAGATCGTGCTGGTCGACTCCGGTGGCATCTGCTCACCCGACATCAAGCGGCTCAACTTCACCAAGCTGCGGCGGCCGATCTGGCCGTTGGACGGTGTCAACGATCCTTACGCGGGGCAGCGTCCATGAGCATGAACATTGAACGAAAGGCGCCTCTCCCGGGCGCGTCCTTTGGCGCGACGCTGCGGCTCGACGGCGACGCCGCGAAGATCGTGGCTGCGGCCGAGCGCGATCCGGAGAGCCTGCCTGCCGCCCTGGCGGAAGCGAAGGGGCTGCTCCTGATCCAGGGCATGAATGGCATCTCCGCCGATCCCGACCTGCTCATCCGGCTCAGCCGCGTCTTCGGTCCGGAGGTCGAGGATTACCGCCACACGCTCACGGACCTGAAGTCGGTGCATGTCTCCGTGCCGGAAATCCTGCTCGTTTCCAACATGGCGCCGGTCTCCAAGGCGCCGCCCAAGCGACCCGAGCCGCCGCTGGCCGCCGACGGCCTGATCCCGACGCAATATCCCCACCGCATGGGCTGGCACACCGACCAGAGCTATCGCCGGCCGCCGCCCGACATCTCGCTGTTCTATGCCGTGACGCCCGCCCAGCGCGACACCGGCCAGACCCTGTTCGCCAACGGCATTCTGGCCTACCAGGCCCTGCCGCCGGCGCTGAAGGCGAAGGTGGAAACCCTGGTCGGCCTGCACGCCCAGCCCGGGAGCGGCCGCTCGCGCGAGGCAGCGCTCGCCGGGCGCACGCCGCGCGCCTTCGCACCCCACGAGCGTTCGCAGCCGCAGCCGGTGGTGCGCACCCATCCGGTGACGGGAGAGAAGTCCCTCTACGTCTGTGAATGGGGCCAGATGGACTGGTTCGAGGGGCCGTTCGTCGGCATGGAGCCGGGCCCGCACGGCGCGGGTGCCGCGCTGCTCGACGAGATCATGGCGCACTACACGGAGCGGCGCTTCTGCTACGCCCATGAATGGACCGAAGGCGATCTCCTGATCTGGGACAATCGCTGCCTGGTCCATGCCGCGACGTGGTTCGACGGCGATCGCGAGGGCCGCTTGATGTGGCGCACGACGGTCCACGGCAATCCCGGCGCGAACTATGCCGGCGAGAAGAAGAGCTGGATTCCCGCCGCCTGACGATTCAGCGCTTCTGGCGGAAGAAGGTCGTGAGCGCGTAGCGCCGGCCCCGGGTCACGGGGCCGACCTTGTGCAGCAGGGAGCAGGAGAAGACGGCGGCCGCGCCAGCGGGCGGGCTGACGCGCACGGCGGCATATTCCGGAAAGACCAGCTCGCCGCCCTCGAAATCGTCGTTGAGGTTCAGCGACACGGCGAAGGCGCGATCGGCCGTCGTGGGCGCGCCGTTGTCGCGATGCGCGGCAAAGAAGTGCCGGCCCTCCGCGCTGTACGACAGTACGACATGCGAATCGAAGGCGAACTCGCGGTCGAAGGCGAAGACTTTCGTAAGTTCGGGCCCAATCCGGTAGGCCAGCCGGTCGGATACCGCCTTCAGCATCATCGGCTCGACGATCGTGTAGTCCTCGGTGCGCTTCAGCGCGGCCATGTCGACATTGCCGTAGCGGCTGGAGACGCCGGAATCCTTGTGGTCGCCCTTGCCCCACAGCCGGATGAGCTGGGTGCAGAAATCCGGCTCGAAGACCCGCGGCAGGACCAGCACGGGCGCCATCGCAGTGTCCAATCGCAGATCGGCGCCGCCGTCGGCGCGCACCGACCGGGCCAGCCCGTCGATCGCCTCCGCCGCGGCCAGAAGAGCCCGCGTGTCGAAGGTGCCGGCCACCCGCTGGTTGGGATCGAGCACGATCACGCGCTGGCGCATGCCGATGCCCTGACCGAAGGAAACCGCGCCGGCCTGGGCGAGAAACCCCTGCAGGAACTGGCCCTTGTCGTCGCAGAGCAGAAGCGGCTCCTCAGGCACTGCGCCGAGCTTCTTCCAGAGAGGCCCGGCCGCCGCGACAGGATTGCCGGCGACCACGACTAGCTTGGTCGACGCCGCGGCGCAGGCTTCGCGCAGAGCAGCGAACTGCCCGGCGTCGAGTGCCGAGAGATCCGTCACCGCGAGCAGGACGACCGGGTCGCCGTTGAACGACCAGATGAACTTCCGGAGTTTTCCATCGAGGCCAGCCAGCACGAAGTCGGGAAGGCGGTCACCGGGTCGAAGAGACAGCGTGTTCGTCATGGTTCGATCGGTGGGCTGCCGGAAAGGAGAGGGCGGGCGCTATTGATGAACCTTGCGGCTCTACCCGTGGGAAGCCTGCACAGGATACTGGAAGTGCCGGTTCCATTGGTTCTTAACTCGCTGCAGTCTGTGGATAAGCTGCAGTAGCCGAGCAGGATTCAGGACGCTGGGACGACCCAGCCATTCGCCAGACCTTCCAGCAATGTCGCGACGGCCTCCGCTCCCGGATCGGCAATGCCCTCGAGATGCGAAGCCGAGACATAGCTCGAGCGGCCGGCGCGGGCCGACTGCATCCTGGCGGTGGCGTCGGCGCCGGCGCGCGCGGCCTTCGCTGCTTCGCCGAGGCCCCTCGACAGGGCCCCGAGGGCCGGCGCGATGGCATCGATCATGGTGCGGTCGCCGGGTTTGGCGCCGCCATAGGCCATCATCCTCGCAAGCCCGGCCGACAGGGAGCTTTGCCAACTCGCACCGCCCGATGCGGACTGGCTCGCGGCCGAGAAGAAGATGGCCAGCAACACCCCGGACGATCCCCCCATGGAGCGGGAGAGCGCCTCGCTCGTTGCCGCGAAGAAGCGGTCGAGCCTGGCGAGCGGCATCAAGGGCAGCGCTGCCTGCAGGTGACGGGCTGCCGTGGCGACGGTTGAGCCGGTATCTCCGTCGCCTACCTTGGCATCGAGCGCGTTGAGTCTTCCCTCGGCAGCAATGAGGATGTCGCAGGCCCGGCTCACCAGCGCGCTCAGCGACCGGTTGCTGCTCGCCCTGGCCGGCTTGCTCTTCATTTCCCGAGGCAGCTTCACGAGTTTTGGTTTCACGTGGGTGCGGATCGGCGGCCAGACCAGCGGACCGGCCGGCGAAAGCAGCGCCTTCTCGAAATCAGGCGTCAGGGGCAGAAGGCTCAGGGAGAAGCCATGCATGTCGAGAGAGGACACCAGCATCGCAGGACCCAGCACCAGCTTGATTTTCGCGCCTCGCCGGCTCGCCAGCACCTCATTGGTGAGCAGGTTCATCTCCAGCGCCGTCGTGGAGCCGAGGTTGTTGACCAGGAGTGCATACGAGCGCGCCGGCTTTGCCGCGGCGAAGAGGCGGTCGACGAGCACGAGTGCCGCCTGGCGCGCGCCTTCGAAATTCACCAGATCGACGCCCGGCTCGCCATGGAGGCCGAGGCCGAGTTCGGCCTTGCCGTCCGGGATACGGTCTTCGCGGCCGATGCCGGGGAGCGTGCAGGAGGACAGCGAAATGCCGAGCGAGACCAGGTCATCGGCGGCCTTCCGGGCCATGGCGGCGACGGTTCTCAGGTCTGCCCCTTGCTCGGCGTAGTGGCCAGCCACCTTCTCGACGAACATTACGCCGGCGATGCCTCGCGGCTGGGGAATATCCGGCAGCGCGATGTCGTCCTTCACTATGACGACCTCGACTTTCTTGCCGAGCGCGCGGGCGCGTTCCACGGCGAGGCCGAAGTTCAGGCGGTCGCCGGTGTAGTTCTTGAATATGACGAGGCAGCCGCCTTTGCCCGTCACCGCCATGATCGCGGCGAACACGGCGTCGATCGACGGCGAGGCAAAGACTTCGCCGCAGACAGCCGCGGTCAGCATGCCCTTGCCGACAAAGGAAGCATGCGCCGGTTCGTGACCGGACCCGCCACCCGCGACGATGGCGACGCGACCGGGCTTGTGGTCGGTGCGGAGAACGACCTTGATGCCGGGATAGCCATCGAGACGCGCCAGTTTGGCGCCGCCGCTGCTGCGCAAGAGCCCGTCGATCGCGTCGACGACGAGGCTGTCCTTGCCGTTTATGAATTGCATGGCAGTTCTCACGTCGTCCGGTTGCAGCGAGTCGAGGTGCAGCCATCCCGGCCGACGACGGCCGCGCGGGCTGTCACCCTGCAGGCCAATCGTATAGCCGGAGGCCGACGGCGGGCGGAAGCGAACACTTCCGATGGGCGAGCCCGCTGTCTATCGAGGGGCTCCTACGCGATTGCCTTTCCGGAAGCTGGGTTCCGTCAGGCCGCCTGGGCGGGCGATCGGCGCACCAGCGTCCACCAGCCGACCAACCCGACGATGCCGGTTACGGCGACACCGATGCCGATGTTCATCTGCGTGTCGTGCGGCACGTAGCCGACCAGCAGGGTCAGCACCGCGGCGGTGATCATCTGCACGAAGCCCATCAGCGCGGAGGCCGCGCCGACCCGGGTGGCGGGGACCGCGGACAGCGCGCTCGCCATCGCGTTGGGCATGTTGAGGCCGTTGCCCCAGCCCATCAGGACCAGCGGCACGATCAGGGCCAGCGGCGTGACGTAGCCCAGCGCCGCCGTCGCCATCATCGCCAGGGCGCCAATCGTGAGAACGACCTGGCCCACCGGAATCAGGAGCAGGCTCTTCACTCGGCCCTGCAGGCGGCTGGAGACCAGGCTGCCCAGGACGAAGTTGCCGGCCCAGGCGAGGGTGAACCAGCCGAACGTCTCAACGGCCACGCCCATGACCTGGATGAGCAGGATGGGGCCGCCGGAGAAGAAGACATTGAAGCCGGCCGAGGCGCAGGTGGTCGCGGTCATGAGACCGATGAAGCGGCGCTCGCGCAGCACCGCGCGGAAGCCATCGAGGTAGTCGCGTACCACGCCTGTCGTGCGCGGCGCCGCCTTCGGCGCGGTTTCGCCGAGTATACGCCAGACCACGACCAGCACCGCGAACCCGAAGGCGGCCGTGAACCAGAAATTGCTTCGCCAGCCGAAGAGGCCGAGCAGCTGGCCGCCCAGCAGCGGCGAGAGCGCCGGCGCGAGCGCCATGGAAGAGGCCATGTAGCCCATCGCCCGGGGGGCGTCGGGACCGGTCCGGCTGTCGCGCACGATGGCGCGGCCCAGCACCACGCCGCCGCAGGCGCCGCAGGCCTGGACCAGGCGCGAGGCGATCAAGGTCTCGATCGTCGGGCTCAGCGCGCAGCAGACGCTGCCGATCGTGAACACCGCGAGGCTGGCCAGCAGCACCGGCCGGCGGCCCACACTGTCCGAGAGCGGACCCACGGCCAGCTGGGCAAAGGCGAACGCGAACAGGTAGATCGAGAGCGTCAGCTGGGCGGTGCCGTAGGAGACGCTCAGATCGCTCGCGATGGTCGGCAGTGACGGCAGGAAGATGGTCAGCGCCATCTGCGAGGACACAGTGGCGCTCATCAGCAGCCAGATCGGCGGTTTGGTCGTGCGCATGCGCGGCAATTTCACGTGTCCGCGAAAGGCGGGATGGCGGGCTCATAGCAGCCTTCGGCCGCGCAGGGCAGTGTCGACTGCGGCGAAGGATCGAGGAACGGAAGCGAGGCGCGGTGCCTCGGTCTGTCAGGCGGTCGGCAGCCGCCCCTGGACCGAGAGTTGCCCGTCGGGCATGCGTTGCATCACCACGATCTCGCCGCTGCCGGGAAAGATTTGGCTGAGGGCCGTAACCACCACCTGATGCGTGACAAACACGGTTGGCTTCGCGAGGTCGAGTTGTCCGATCCACTGTCGCAGCGCCTCGATCTGCGCGGTTTCGCGCGATCGGTCCTGAAAGAAGGAATTGAGCAGCGGCTGCGGGCGCACGTCACCCAGCTTCATCAGGCTCGCGGTGTCGAGGCAGCGGCACCACTGGCTCGAAAAGACCTCGGCGGCGGCGATGCCGTTGGCGCGGAACAGGTCGCCGATCCGGACGGACTGCGCCCGTCCCTCGGCCGAGAGATTGCGCTGTGTCGCACAGTCGTCGAGGCGGAGGCCCGGCGGGTCATTGGTTCCGGGCGCCAGGGCATGGCGAATCAAGGCGAAGGACCCGGGCCGGCGCAAAACTGCCCAGGAATCGCTCTGGGCCGAGACGGCGCGTCCGCCGACCCCCGTTGTCAGAGCCAGCAGCGCCGCCATCACGGCCCGCCGCGATGGGCTTGGTGTTCGAGGTTCAGTGAAGGTGAGAGTCACACCTTGATTTTACGCGCGACCCTATAACGGGTCCACCACGAGGTGTCGCACCATGCCCATGCCAAGGCGCCGCAACGATACACTTCCGGAGTTTTCCATCGAGGCCGTCAGCACGCAGTCCGGAAGATGACCACCGGGTCGACGAGACAGCGTGTTCGTCATCGTCCGACCGGTGGGTTCCGGAAGGTAGATGGTGGGCGCTACAGGGATTGAACCTGCGACCCCACCTGTGTGAACGCCTGGCGATCATCGGGGAAGTACCGATTTCATTGGGCCTTTTGTGTCTTGTCCTGTGGATAGCCGCCCAACAGCGATCAAGAATGCCGCACTTGTCGGTCACGCCTCAAGTCGGGCTGGAGCCATTAGACGACCGTATTCAGTCGGCTGGTGTGAAGGGTGTGCCCAAGGAGGGGCAACCACGACCGAGCCATCTCTGGACGGAGCAAGACCGTTCCCTCGCGCCGGCGCCCTCGAGGAGCGCGCTCGCTCGCGGCCTTGCTCCGACCTGCGACACCACCACCGGGGGCACGACCCAGGGCACGCCAGAACCGAGCACCCCGGGGCAATTTACGGCAGCAAGCGTGGCGCCCTACACTCGGCCATGGGCGATCTGCGGAAACGGGCGTGGCAGTGGTCGAAACAGGTGACGGCGCCATTCGGCGAACTGACTTGCGCGCTCTTCTACGAGCGCTCGCTGGCCGAGCCGGTGCGGCCACCGGCGAACCCGCTCGGCGCCTCGATCCGACTGGCGGAGGAGGCCGACCTCGACACGATCTGCCAACTCTATGTGGACGACCCTTGGCTGTGGCTCGGTGACGGACCGCGCGACCAGGCAGCCCGCGGGCTCTACCTTGACCGGCTACGGCGTGGTGAACGCTGCTTCCTGGCCTTCGTCGATGGCGTCCTGGCGCACGCCAACTGGACCTGTTTCACCTGGGGCGACGCCCTGCCGGGACATCCGATCAGGTTGCGTCCGGGCGAGGTCTACACCACCGATGCCTTCACGCCACAGGCCTTCCGCGGCAAGGGCGTCCATGGACTGGTGCTGGGCACCATGCTGGACCAGGCGCGGCGGCAGGGCGCCCGGCATGCCTACACGCTGGGCCAGCTCGACCGGCCCGACGCGCACAAGGGGCTGCGCGCGCTGGGCTGGCAGGAGTGCGGACGCGTCTACTTTTTCCTGCCTCGTGGCGCGGTGCGGACACCATTCCTGCTCAGACGCGGCATGACCCAGCCCCTGTTTCGCGACTGAGCCGCCGGTTCACGCAGTCGTACCGAAATAGATGCCGAGCGCCCGGCGGTCGGTAAGGACCTCGGCTGCCGGGCCATCGGCGATCTTCTCGCCGCGGTCGAGAACGACGATGCGGTCGGCGAGAGTCGCCATGACCCGCACCATGTGCTCGATGATCAGGATGGCGATGCCACGCTCGCGGATGGCGCGGACCAGGGTGATGCCCTGGTCGATTTCGCTGCTGTTCAGGCCCGACAGGCACTCGTCGAGCAGGATCAGTTTCGGCCGCGCCGCCAGGGCGCGGGCGATTTCGAGACGGCGACGCTGACTGGCATTCAGCGTATCGCAGGCAAGGCCTGCCGCCGCCGAGAGGCCGGCGAAGGCGAGCACTTGCTCGGCGAGGCGGCGCGCGGCGGGAACGCCGGTCGGCCGGTCGGTGCCGCTGCCGTAAAGCGCACCCAGCGTGACGCATTCGATAGCGGTCAGCCCGCGGAATGGCTGCACGAGTTGGAAGGTGCGCACCAGTCCCATCTCTGCGATGCGGGACGGAGCAAGACCGGAGATGTCGTGGCTGGCGAACGAGATCCTCCCTCGATGGCGGCCCAGCGCACCCGACACGGCGTTCACCATCGTCGACTTGCCGGCGCCGTTGGGACCGACCAGGCCGACGATCTCGCCTTCCTGCACCCCGAAAGAGACCCCGTTCAGCGCGCGAAGACCGCCGAACTGGACCGAAACATCCTGGACATCAAGCAGCATGGCCGCCCGTCGCCGCACCGTGGCGGGCGAGCGCCCCCAGCGCCAAGGCAAGTTCGCGCGTGGCGCGATAAGTGGGAATCTGGGCAGCGTTGAGTGCCGCCATGTTGACCACATCGGCGTCGCGCGACGCCCAGTAGACGGCCACCGGCAGGCCGAGCGTCGGCACCGAGCGTGCCAGGCTCTGGGCGAGGTCGGGCCAGGTCGTCGGGACATCGGTGATCGAAACCGCGATCAGATCGGCTTCGCCGGACGCAGCGATCTCGGCCATCACGATCGGATAGAGTCGCGGATAGTCACGCCACACCGGCGTGAGATCGACGGGATTGGCGCTGGCTGCGTAGACCGGCAGGTGCTGGGCGATGGCTGCCGTCAGTTTTGGGGAGAAGCGCGGAATGGTCATGCCCTGCTCTTCTGCCAGGTCGGCAATCTCGGTGCCGATGCCGCCGGTGCCGGTGACGATGGCGAGACGCTGGCCGCGGAGCGGGCGGCCCTGCCACAGCAGGGCGCGAGCCACATGGAGCAGATCCAGACCGGAGTACACGACGATCGCCTCGCCGGGAAGACTGCCTGCCAGGCGAGCGCCGTCGGCCGAGATGCCGACATGGGCGAGCGATGCGGCCTGGCCGGATGGCGTGCGGGCGAGCGGACACACGACGACCGGCTTGGCCTTGGCGGCCTTCGTCAGGGTCGCCATGAATGACGGCAGGTCGCGCACCGACTCGACGTAGAGGCCGATCACGCCGGTGGCCGGATCGCCGGCGAGATGCGCCAGGCAGTCGGCCAGCGAGATGTCCACGGTGTTGCCGACGTCGCAAAAGCAAGAGACGTTCATGCCGCTGTCGGCGGCGTACATGGCGAGCGCCATGCCGAAGCCGCCGCTTTGCGTCGCCACGCCCAGGCCGGCCGCACCGCCCGGGGGCATCAGCGGGATGATCGAGGCGTTCAGTCCGATGGTGCCGTTGAGCAGGCCGACGCAATTGGGCCCGACGACACGCAGACCCGCACGGCGCGCCGCCGCCGCCAGCCGATGCTGCAGATCGGGCCCTTCGTGCGCGACCTCGCCAAAGCCGCTCGGGATGGCGAGCAGGAAGCCGACGCGACCCTCGGGACAGCGCTCGATCGCCTCGACCAGACGTTCTCCCGGCGCCAGGGCGATCAACAGATCGACCGGGTGCGGCAGCGCCTCCACCGAGGGTACGGAAGTCCGGCCCGCGATATCGCTTTCGCCGGGATTGATGGCGATCAGCTCGCCACGGAAGGATGCGGCCAAGCGGGCAAAGACCTGGCCGCCCAGCTTGTCGATGCTGGCCGAGGCGCCGAGCACGGCGATGGATCGCGGCGAGAAGAGGCGGGAGAGGTCGGGTGGTGTCATGGCATGTCGGCTCCCTATCCAATGAAATGTCGCGGGAGATCGGGGTCGTCGCGCAGCACCCCGGCGGGGCCCCCCATGACGATGGCGCCGCCGCTCAGCACGCAGCCTCGATCGGCATGGGCCAACACCAGCGGCACATTCTGCTCCACAGTGAGCAGCGTCATGCCCTGCCGGTGCAATTCCGCCAGGGCGGCAAACAAAGGCCCGACGACCAGCGGGGCCAGGCCGAGCGTGACTTCATCGATGATCAGAAGCCGGGGTGACGCCATCAGCGCGCGGCCGATGGCGCACATCTGTTGCTCGCCGCCGCTCAAGGTGCCGGCGATCTGGCGAGCCCGCTCGGCGAGCACGGGAAAGAGTTCGCAGACCCGGTCGAGATTGCGCCGCCGCATCCCCGGATCGGACAGCGCGTGTGTGCCGGCCATGAGGTTCTCGCGCACCGTCATGCCAGAGAAGAGCCGCCGGCCCTCCGGCACCAGGGCAATACCGCGACGCAGCCGGAGATGGGGCGGCAGCATCCGGATGTCTTCGCCATCGAGCCGGACTTCCCCTTGGCGCGCGGCCACTAGCCCGGCCAGAACGCCGAGCAACGTCGACTTGCCGGCGCCGACCGGTCCCAGCAGCGCCAGCCATTCGCCCGCCTTCACCTCGAGGTCGAGTGATCGTAAGGCCATCAGGCCGCCGTAGCCGGCGGACAGGCCGCGCACGCTCAGCATCAGGACCGGCGCCGCAGGCGGGCGCGGACCGCGGGCCAGTGCCGTGCGACGAAGCCCTGGGCGCCGTCGGGCAGCAGCAGCACGACCAGCATGATCGTTACCCCCAGGACCAGCAGATGCAGTTTCAGGAGATGGCTCCAGGCCAGCGTCGTCGCGCTCTCGATCAGCAGCGCGCCGATCAGCGGGCCGAAGACGGTGCCGGCCCCGCCCAGCAGGAACATGACGAACGCCTTGACCGATATCGCCATATCGAACACCAGCGACGGCTCGATGAAGCCGACCCAGCGCGCGTAGAGCCCGCCCGCCACTGCCGTCAGCAGCGCGCTCAGCATCCAGGCGATCGACTTAACGCGCAGCGTCGGCACACCGGTCGCCTCCGCCGCCTCCTCGTTGGAGCGGATGGCCCGGCAGCCGTAACCGAAGCGGCTGTCGCGCAGGAAGATGCCGAGCAGCAGGCTGGCGGCAAACAGCGCCGCAAAGCCAACGTAGGCGCGTTGCGCGGCATCGCCGGCGGTGCCGGCTCCCAGCGGCAGCGACAGGCCGGCGGCACCGCCGGTGAGACCCGAGAGGTTGGCAGCCAGGGCCGACACGACCTCGTTCAGCCCGAGTGTCGCGATGGCGAAGTAGTGGCCGCGCAGGCGGAGCAGCAGTGGCCCGACCGCCAGTGCCAGCCCTCCGGCGGGGATCGCGCCGAAGAGCAGGGCCGGCCCCATGGCGAAGCCCGCGGCGATGGCCAGCGCCGTGCCGTAGGCGCCGATGCCAAAGAAGACGACGTTGCCGAAGGCGGGGTAGCCGACGAAGCCCGCCATGGCGTTCATGCCCTGGGCGATGACGGCAAGCATGAGGACGCTGGTCAGCAGGCGCAGCCAATAAAGGGACAGAAAGGACGGCAGCACCATCAGGATCGCCATCAACACGCAGCCGATCGCCGCGCTGCGCAGAGTGCCGGCCCAGGGGCCGTTGCCCCATCTGGCGCGCAAGGTGGACGCGGCCATGGCGGCGGATCAGCCCTTCACCTCGGCGAAGAAACGCCTGCCCATGAGGCCACGCGGGCGTAGGACCAGCACCAGCAGCAGCAGGGCGAAGCCGACGGCGTCACGATAGCCCGAATCGAGGAACAACGATGCCAGGTTCTCGACGATGCCCAGCAGCATGCCGCCGATGATGGCGCCTGGAATACTGCCGAGGCCGCCCAGCACCACCACGACGAAAGCTTTCATGGTGTAGCTCTCGCCGGCGATGGGCGAGAAGGAATAGCTGGTGGCGACCAGCGCGCCGGTGACGCCGGCTATCGCGCCGCCAATCGCGAATGTCAGGGCATAGACGTGCGGCACGTCGATGCCGGAGAGCCGCGCGGCATCGGGATCGAAGCTGGTGGCCTTGATGGCATTGCCAAGCGGCGTCCAGTTGAGCAGCGCGTGAAGGCCGAGCGTCATGGCCATCGCGACGGCGAAGATCGTTGCCCGGCTGTAGGGCACGCTGAGGCCGGCGATGGTGAAGGACGCGCGGCCGAATACGTCGGGCAGCGACCGCACGTCGGCCGAGAACAGAATCAGGTTGAGGTTGATCAGGGCCATGTTCAGCCCGAAGGTGAAGATCAGCGTCATGAACACCGAACGTTCTGCCAACCGGTTGAGCAGGGCGCGCTGCAAGACGTAGCCCATCATGAATGTCGCGAGGGCGGCCAGCGGCAGGGCGGCGGCGAGCGGCAGACCGAGCTGAAGCACGGCCAGCTGGGTGACATAGGCACCGATCATGATCATGCTGCCATAGGCCAGATTGACCACGTTCATGACGCCCCAGACGATCGAGAAGCCGAGCGCCATGCAGGCATAGAAGCCGCCCAGCAGCACGCCGTTCAGGACAATCTGTGCTACGAGCTGCATCAGCGGGCGCCGCCCGCCATCACGGGTTCAGCTTCAGCTTGGTCTCCGCCACATCGGCCGGATAGACGACCAGCGGTTTGCCGTCCTGGATCTGCACCACCGACATCGACTTGGCGATATTCTGGCCCTTGTCGTTGAAGCGAATGGGCCCGTAGGCAGTTACGATGTCGGTCTCGGCGATGGCGTCGCGCACCTTCTGCGGGTCGAAGCCGCCGACCTTCTGGAAGGCGTTGTAGTAGACCTGCAACGCCGCCGTGGACTGGATCGGGTGATAGTCGGGGACGTGTCCGTACACTTTCTGGAAGGCATCGGCATAGCCGCGCGCCGTCCAGTCGAAGAGCTGGTCCTTGTACGGCACGTTGATGCTCCACTGCACGGGCTCGAGCGTGAGCTCGGCCTCGGCGCCCAGCGACTTCACGAATCCCGGCAACGTCGGTCCGAGGAGATAGCCCAGCAGCTTGGGTTTCAGGCCGACCTGGCTGATCTGGCGGGCCAGCAGGATCATGTCGTTGGTGTAGCCGCCGGCGATGATCATGTCCGGCTTGGCCGCCTTCATCTTCTCCAGCTCGGGCGAAAGGTCCTTGGTGCCGGACGAATACTTCTCCTTGTAGACGACTTCGACCCCGAGCTCCTTGGCCTGCCGTGCGGCCCCGTCGATACCGAGTTGGGCGAACAGCTGATTCTCGTTGAGCAAGGCCAGGCGCGTCAGCTTCTGTTCCGACGCCATCTTCACCATGTTGTAAGTGTAATGATCGATCGAGTTCAACACGAGCTATCGCCAAAAGTTGGTGACGGCCTGATCTTTCAGGCGGCGG
>JABMNB010000046.1 GCA_013205335.1 Rhodospirillales bacterium | reverse complement strand
GACCCGCGAGGTCGCGCGGCGAGCGCTCGCCCAGCCGCGGCTCCCAGGCGTGACGACGCTGGGCGTCCGCCAACAGCGGGAAGCGCCGGTTGAGGGCGATCACGGCCCCCAAAGTGCTGTGCGCCACGGTGACCGCGGTCGCGCCCGAAGCGGTCGTCACCTTGACGCCGCGCGCCCGCAGCTCGCGATAGATCGGGCGCTCGGCGCCCGCCGGATGGATCTGCAGCCATTTGAGGTTCGGCGACTTCGCGACCACCGCGTCGAAGCCCTGAAGCTCGGCCGTCGGGTTGCTGGGACTGGACTTCCCGGTCACCTCGCGGGTCATGAAGGCAATGTCGGCGGCACTGGGCCCCTCGGCCGCCAGCGCCGCCTCGGCGGTCAGGAAGGACAGCGTGCCCGGCGGCACGGCGGCCGCGATGCGCTTGCCCCAGATGCGCTGTGCGTGGGACGACAGCAGAAGAGTGATCATGACGGCAGGATAACCAACCTTCGACCGCGATGACAGGCGTGGTACGGTTGGCCATGCTCACACTGTATTACTCGCCCGGCTCCAGCTCCATGGCAGCCCATATCGCCCTCCACGAAGTCGGCGCCACGTTCGACAAGCACGCGGTTTCGGTGCCGCGAAAAGAAACGCGCACGCCTGAATTCCTCGCCGTGAATCCCGCGGGCAAGGTTCCGGTGCTGATGATCGACGGCCGCCCGCTTAACGAAGTGGCGGGCATCCTCTACTATCTCGCCCGCACCTATCCTGCCGCCGGCCTGCTGCCGGCGGGCGACATCGAGGCCGAAGCACAGGCCATCTCGTGGATGTCCTATGTCGCCTCGACCATCCATCCGGCGATCCGGCAGGGCGTTGCCGAGGCGCGCGACCTCTATGCCGTGGCCGACAAGCGTCTGGGCAATCGCACGTGGATCCTCGGCGATCGCTATTCGATCGCCGACATCCACCTGTTCCGCGTCTACTGGCGCTTCCGCGACCAGCTCGAGCGCAAGCCGGGCGATTTCCCGGCACTGGAAGCCCACCATGCCCGCATGCTGGAGCGCCCCGCAGTCAAGAAGACGATCGAGATCGAGGCGAAGGGTTAGAGAACACCCAAAACTTCCGTCGTCCTGAGCGGAGCGCCGAAGGCGCGTAGTCGAAGGACCTCTTTTCGCTTCGACACACTGTGCGTCGGAAAAGAGGTCCTTCGACTTCGACGCCCTCCGGGCGTCTGCGCTCAGGACGACGGGATGTATGGAGCTCAGATTTCCCCGGCCGAATTTGACTTCGTCTAACCGCCATTCAACGCCCGCCACACTTTCTCCGGCGTGGCCGGCATGTCGATGTGCTTTCCTCCCAGCGCATCGACGATGGCGTTCATGATCGACGGCAATGCGCCCGCACAGCCCGCCTCGCCGCAACCTTTCACGCCGAGCGTATTGGTCTTGGCCGGCACAGGATGGCTCTGGATCGTGAAGCTCGGCGCGTCCTGCGCCCGCGGCAGGGCGTAGTCGGTGAAGGAGCCGGTCAGCAGCTGGCCCTGCTCGTCGTAGACGGTGCGCTCCATGATCGCCTGGCCGAGCCCCTGCACGACGCCGCCATGCGCCTGGCCCTCGACCAGCAGCGGATTGATGACCGTGCCGAAGTCGTTGACCATGAAGTAGCGCACCAGCTCGATCGTGCCCGTCTCGGGATCGATCTCGACCTCGCAGACGTGACAGCCGTTGGGGAAGGACGAGGGCGGCGTGTCGGAGACATGCGCGACGTCGAGCGTCTGCGGCACGTCTTCCGGCAAGGCGAGTCCGTCGCGCAGCTTCTGCGCCAGCTCGAGGATGCCGATGCTGCGGTCTGTGCCGGCGATCTTGAAGCGGCCCTTGTCGAACTCCATGTCGGCCACCGACGCTTCGAGCACATGAGCGGCGATCTGCTTTCCCTGGTCGATCACCTTGCGACTGGCTTCGAGGAACGCCTCGGCGCCCACCAGCGCCGAGCGAGAACCGCCGGTGCCGCCACCGGCCTTGAGCTGGTCGCTGTCGCCCTGCAGGAGCTTGAAGCGTTCGAAGGGAATGCCCAGCAGGCCGGTCAGCACCTGGGCGAAGGCCGAGGCATGGCCCTGGCCGTAGTCGAGCGTGCCGCTCAGCATGGTGACGTCGCCATCGGGCTCGAAGCGGATGCCGCCATGCTCCTTGCCGGCGGGCGCCGTCACCTCGAGATAGCTGCCGACGCCGCGGCCGCGCAGCTTGCCGCGCTTCGCACTCTCCGCCTTGCGCGCCGCGAAGCCGTCCCAGTCGGAGATCTGCAGCGTCTCGTCGAGGATGGCGCGGAACTCGCCCGAATCGTAAAGATTGTTGGCCGGCGACTTGTACGGCATCTGCTCCGGCGCGATGTGATTGCGCCGCCGCAGCTCGATACCGTCGATGCCCATCTCGCGGGCCGCAGTCTCGATCAGGCGTTCCATGAAATAGTTGCCTTCGGGGCGGCCTGCGCCGCGATAGGCCGCGATCGGCGTGCAGTTGGTGAAGACGATCTTGGAATTCACCTCCATGGCCGGCGTCCTGTAGACGTCGATCAGGTTCTTCACCGCGTTCGTCGTGGCCGGCATCGGCGGATAGATGTAGGCGCCGGCATTGCCGGTGCCGCTCAACCGTACTGCGAGGAACCTTCCATCCTTGTCCAGCGCCAGTTCGGCAATGCGTTGGTGGTCGCGGCCGGCATGATCGCTCAGGAAACTTTCGGAGCGTTCATCGGTCCACTTCACCGGGCGGCCGAGCAGCTTTCCGCCCAGCAG
>JABMNB010000363.1 GCA_013205335.1 Rhodospirillales bacterium | reverse complement strand
GGTCACGAAATAGGACTGCGCGTCCTTAGGGTTGACGGTGACATGGACGCCGAGGCCGAGACCTGTGGTCTCCGAGACGTTCTCGACCATCTGCATCTGCGTGCCGTCGAAGCGGACGCGGTAGATGTTGGTGCCGGGCGCCGGATCGGCGGTTACCGTGGGGATGCCGTAGATCAGCGAGTTCTTGCCGCCCTGCGTCGAGTTTACGAATTCGAATCCGTGATAGGGATCGGAGCTCGGGAAGGCGCAAAGATGGTGGCTGATCGGGCTGTAGTCACCGTAGGTCCAGTACCAGATCGAAGCCAGCACCCGGTTGGAATTGAGATCGAGCGCATAGGTGCCGCCGCCGAGCTTGGTCGGCAACAGCGCGATCCAGTGGCCGAGGCTGCGTCCCTTGATGTCGGCCCTGCTGTCGACGATCTCGCGGACGATATGCTCCTGCTGGGCGCCAGTACCAACCGCCTGGAAGATGCCGTTGTCCGACGAGCCGCCCAGCGCGTTGTAGCCGAGCACGGCGGCTTCGGCGACGCCCGCGGTGCCGACGGCGACGTTCAGCATGGTGCGCCGGCTCATCCTGGTCTTGCGCGCCGGTGCCGCGGCCGCCGCAGCCTTGGCCTTGCGCGTCGCCTCTTCATGCTTGGCGACGAGGTAGGTCTGGAATTCCGCGCGGTCCTTTTCCAGCACTTCGGCGTTGCGCTTGAGGAATTCGTCGATCGAAGCCTTACGGGCCGGAAGGTTCGGCGCCGCGCCATCGGCGATGATCGGGTTGATCAACGGAACGTCAGTAGTGGCTGTCTTGCTGGGTGTTTCCCTAATCGCCTCAACCATGCGTCTCAATCCCTCGTTGTCGTGCGGCGCAAATACTAGACGCTTCCCTTTACGAAGAACATTCCGAAATTTGAAGAACTGGCGGCTGATTTCAAATCGCAACACGGATAGTCTCCACCGATGGACTACGCCGTCATCATCAGCGCCATCGTGCTCGGCCTCTCCGTGCTGGCCACGGCCGCGAAATTCCTCGACTGGTTTCTCCATTCCGATCCCAAGACGATGGTGCGCACCATCCGCTGGATGCTGCTGCTGCTGGTGATCGCCGCCATTCCGCTGCTGGTCGTGATGATCATGCGCGAACAGTATGCGGGGGCGATGCTACTCGGCGCGGCGATGATCGTCGCGCCGACGTTCCTGAAGTGGCGCGCCATCCTGGTGCCGCTGCGCGCCGCGTTCGCGCAGTTCCGTGGCAAGCCCAGGCCCTTCGAGATGCCGCCGGTCTGGGAAGAGCCGGCTCGCGGTGGTTCGCAAGTCGACGATCCGCGAGCGATTGCGCACGCCGCCGCGCTTCTGGAAGCCTATCTGAAACACGCAGCGCCGAAGGCTTCAGCGCAACCGCAGATATCTACGCCTGCGGATGACGATGACGGCATGACCGTGAAAGAGGCGCTCGACGTGCTGGGCCTGGCGGACGGCGCCGATCTCGCCGGCGTCCACGCTGCCCATCGCCGCCTCATGCGTGGCGCCGATCCCGATACCGGCGGCTCGCTCTACCTGGCCGCCCGCATCGACGAAGCACGCGATGTGATGGTCGGCGCCTTGCGCCGGCATACAAAGCCCGCCGGCGTCGAGACGACGGGCCGTCCGCGGCTGCTCAAAGGCTAGAGCCAAGTCGCTTTCCTCCCCAATCAAATGGGGAGGAGACGCCTTCGGCGACTAATCTCGACGCATCGCGTCAGTCGCGGAAGACGGCCAGGTGGAACGGCCGCTTGGCCGGCTTGCCGGCAACGTCGTAGGTGTGGACGCACATCTTCATCGGATCGGCCTTCAGTCCGACCGTGCAGAAGCCCGGCTCCACCGCTTCCTGTTGGGTGCTGCCGATCACGCAGGAGAAGTTGGTCTTCGCTTCGTTTTGCAACGGCACCTTCCAGGTAATGACATACTCGTTGGCGCCGACCAGCTCGCACTTGTCGATCATGTAACCGCGCGCGATCGAACCGTCGGCGGCGATCACGCAGGCAAGGCGATTTTTAAATTCAGCCATCTGTAACACTCCCTATAATGACGCATCGTAGTGGCGGCCATTCTCGCCATCCGATTTTCACGCTCGCTG
Source organism: Rhodospirillales bacterium (assembly GCA_013205335.1). GTDB lineage: Bacteria > Pseudomonadota > Alphaproteobacteria > Reyranellales > Reyranellaceae > Reyranella. The sequence continues at coordinate 8,252 of JABMNB010000363.1, read as the reverse complement.
CGTAGCGTCTTTGCAGAAAATCTCCGAAGTTTACGTCATGTCCGCCTCGATGACACCTGTCCTTGCTCAAAACTCCAAAAAGCCCAGCAAGCATAGAGTTTCCGGCGCCACAGCCATACCGTCACCGGCATGCTCACGCTTCTGTCCGCCCTCGGTTCCTTGCTCTCGTTCCGAGTTCGTAGTCGCCTCACGCTGGAGTTCGAACTCGTCGCCATGCGACATCAGGTGACCGTCCTGCGGCGGCAACGCCCTTACCTGTCCTTGCTCATTTCTGCGCCAGCGCTTTCTCCAAAGCTGCGTTCTTCTGCATCGACCCGTTGGATGAGCCAACCCAGTAGGCCACGACGCTGGAAGCCATGCCTGCAAGCGTGCCCAGCAGCAGCGTGACCATGTCACGCTGGTTGGCAGGCACCTCCTCCCGGATGACCAGCCACAGCATTACGGCAAAGCCCAGCAACACGATGGCCGACACCACGACGGCGCCGTAGGCGATCGGGCTGCGGGCGTCGGCGAGCCGCACCGTCTGCTCACGTGCGCTTTGTACGTCCCGCAGCTGGGCCATAATCGCCTCGTGCTCCTGCCGTCGCGCATCGGCCTCAGCCTGGATCAGGGCCGTCTTGAACTGCAGGGCCGCGTTTGGATCACGCGAGATCGCGGCCTCGATACCCGATGGGTCATCGGTGCCGAGGATCTCCCGGGCAATGCCGGTCACCTTCTCGACGGCCGCCCCGGTCCTGTCGCCCAGGATCCACGACGCGACAGTGGGCGCCACGCCCAGCAGCAACGGAAGCAACGGCATCATTCTCCTCCATGGCGGGCATAGGCCTGGGCGATCCGGCCGGCATAGTGGTCGACCTGCCCCGGGCCGTTGTAACGCCCGGCAAAGGCGTGCCAGTCCTGGCGCCTCAGGGCGTCGACAAGCACAGCATCGGCCTTGACGAAGCGCACGAAGGCATCGAGTTGACCGCCGGCCGTGTTCATCGCCGCGACCATTTCCTGCACGCTCGCGTAACCCAGCGTCTTCCAGTGGAACCCCATGATCTGGAAGGCGCCCCAGCTGGTGGCCTGCAGCGCGGCGTCCTCATCGAGCCCACAGGCCACCTCGACCTGGGCGCAGGCGCCGGCCCACGTGCGGGCCGCCAGGCCCGGCGTCCACCGGGTACAACTGATTGCCGGGTGGCCGGCATTGAAGCGATAGCCGGTCAGCTTGCCGAACCAGTGCGCCTCAAGCCGCACCGGCGGCCGAAGCGCGCCGGCAATGTTCCAGTGGGTCGCCCCACCCGCCTCCACCTCGGCCACAGCCTTGATCGCAGCCACGGGAACACCGAGACGCGCCGCCGCGGCCTCGTAGTCGGTATCGCTAAAACTCATTTGTGGAACCTCTCGAACAGCGCCCAGGCCGCGGCGACCAGCACCGCGACGAGGCCGCCCAGCTTCAGGAACACGCCCAGCGCCCCCTGGCCCATGTGGGCGTAGGACTCGAGGCGTGCGGTGGATTTCTTGATCTCGGCGAGATCGTCTTTCATGTCGGCAACGATCTGCTCCAGCTTGGCCAGCCGGTCGCGCTCATCGGGTGTCATTGTCATGCGCCATGCCCAGGCGGTGACGTCACTGCAGGCCCAGCAGCGTTTTTAGCTCCGCCACGGTGAGGCCCGCCGCCACGAGCTTCTCGGCCGGTGTCCTCTCACGGACGGGCTCCGGGTCGGCGGCGGACGCCAGCTCGTTGCCCTCGGCAATCCACGCGAGGTAGTCGCGGTAGTCGGCATTCTGTTCGTCGGCCGGAATGAAGGCGCCGTCCGAGACGCGCCGGATCAGAGTTGCACTGATCGCCCCGTTTAGGGGGTCCTTGACCTGCTGGTACATGGCCTAAATCTCCGCGGCTGCGGTAAAAGTGAGATTGTCCTGCTCCGGGGCGGAGTTCATCGTCGCGTAGAGGACGACCCCGTTGACGTTCGTGGTGTGCAACGTGCCGAAGGTCGTGGTGATGGTCGGCGTCGTACGTTTCGTGACCTTGAAGCCGAACGAGTTCGCCATGTTCCAACCCGGAGACGGGATATAGGCGATGGCGATCGTGCCGAGGCCCGTCTCGTAGTAGCGCTGGCATCGGAACATCTCGTCGTCGACGGCGATCACTTCGAAGTCGGTAACCGCGGATCCCGGCTCCAGCTGGACCCCGCCGAGTTTTAGCGTGCCCGAGGTGAAGGCCCCGGTCGTGAACTCGATGGCGAGGCCCTTATCGACGTTGGCGCCGAGTGCGATCTGGGCGCTGTATCGCGTGAGCGTGCTGTTGATGGTAAAAGTGCCGGTGGCGATCTGGGTCTTGGTCGAGAAGGTGTCGGCCACCGTCGGGTAGTACGCCGTCCAGGTGATCGTGGTCAGCGTCGACGACGAGATCATTGCCGACAGCGTGGCCGTCGTGCCCACGAGATCGCAGATGTTGGTAGCTTCGATGCGCTGTCCCAGCAGGACCTGGGTGACCGAGGCCGCCCCGGTGAACTGGTAGAGGTACTGGTACGCCCCGGTCCCGGCGACACGCTGGCCGTTCACGTTGGCGCCGGTGCACGCGCCGTACCAGCGGTCGACGCAGTAGGCGACGGCGGCGGCCGCGGTAAAAGTCTGCGCCGCGCCGGCGTTACGCTGATCGGTCCGCATGGAACCGTTGATCAGGCGATTGCGGCCGCCTGCGCCAAAGGTGATGGCGGCACGGTAGTCCGTGTAATCGGTCCGCCATTTGGCTTTGGCGGCATCCCACGACACGCGGGTCAGCCGGTTCGGCACCACGGTGAGGCTGACACCGTTGGCGCCGGCGTCGATCGCCTCGGAGCCGGAGGGCGTCAGCACGACGCCATTGGTCGTGCCGCCATAGCCCAGGAACCACAGGGTCGCGCCATGCCCAAAGCTGGCGCCGGCGATCAGGCTAAGAGTCCGGGCGGCGGCCGTGGTGTCGAACACCCGCACCTTGCCGACGTCATGGGAGGTGATGGTGTAGCTGGCGGCGCCCTTGTCGACCCAGAGATTGCGGGCGCTGGGCACATAGATCGAGGCCGCCGACTCGTGCCGCCCCCTCTCGACGTCACCGGTACCATTATAAAGGTAGTCGATCGCCCGCGTGGTGCTCCAGGCACCGGCGTCGCTCTCGTCCAGCCAGCCGCCGCCGCGCGGCAGCCACGCCGGCCTGGCCGTGGCCCGGCCGCCCAGCGCCATGTGCTTCATCCAGGTGGCGAGCGGGGCGGAGAATACGTAGACCGGCGCGTCGGCCACCGCCCACGCGATCGCCGAGCCGGTCGACGAGGCCAGCACGCTGCGGCTGATGGTGTCGGGCGAGCCGTAGGCGAGCGTGCCGTAGCCGATCTCCCAGATCGTGCCGTCGGCGTTCTCGGCGCAGTAGAAGACCGGGGACAGCGTGGCGAACTGCGAGCGCCAGGTCTTGAAGGCACCGACGGGGGTGCCGAGCTGGTAGGAGCCGGTGCCCGTGGTGGCACTCGCTTCCATGGTTTTCTCGGCGAACATGGCGGTCTCCTAGATGATCTCGCGAAGCTGCAGGTCGACCGTCCACATCTCGCCGTTGGCGGTGAACTGCGGGACGATCCGGTGCTCCTGCGGGGCTGTGAAAACGCCCTGCATCGAATGGCGGTGGAAGTCGGTGGTGGCGGCCGGGTCGAGCAGGCAGATCACGTCGCCCCACAGGCCACGCAGCCGCTGGATCTCGGCAATGCCGTCGAGCACCTCGCGCCGGTCCGCGGCGCTGATCTGCAGCGCGAAGCGGCGGGCGGCGGAGCGCTGCCGGCGGTCGGTGAAGATCTCGCCGTAGTCGGTGGTGACCTGGACGTCCCTCTGGTCGTAGGCGAGCGGCGTGCCGCCGAGGTCGAAGTTGATAGAAGGCTGCCAGTAGCGGCCGAGCACGAGGCGGCCGGCCTCGACATAGGTCTGACCCACCGCCGGATCGGCGATGTCGACACGCCAATACTGAAGGAGCGCGTCATTGCTCCACAGAAGCGCCGAGAGATACCGCGGCCAATAGGCATCGGCCGGCTTGCCGGTGGCCGGCCACACGCTTTGCCAGCCTGTATCGACCGAAGGCGCCGCCGTGGTGTTTGCCAGGGTGTCGGCGCCGCGCACGCGATAGACCGCCGCGGCACTAAAATTATGTCCGGCTATGGCCACCATGTTCGCCGCCACCGGCGCCGCGAAGGTCACGGCGACGTAATCGGTGGCGCTGCCGCTGCGCCACACTTTCTTGGGCTGCTGCGACTGGAGGTTGGCGACCGGCAGCGTAGCAACCTCGGAGCCGGCAACGATCGTGGCGGCATCGGAGTCGCGGGGCGAAAGCAGCACGATATTGGACGCGGTCGCGGCCGTGGGCGCGACATACGGCATCACCGCCCCGATCGGCAGCGAGCCATAGAGGGGCGGGTTGGTGAGCATGCGTCGCTACTCGTGCAGCGGTCGTGGGATGAGATCGTAAATGTCTTCGACGCTGGCGCGCGGCAGACCTTCGAGAAGCGGCCAGTACTCGGTGTGGAGGGTATCGCTCAACACCTCGACGCCGAGAATGTAGCGACCATCCGTAAGCTGGACCGGTTTTAGCGCGGCAAGGGCAGGCGCTTCCCCGGACGGACCGCGTATGGCGTCGGCCTGGGCGGCGGTGAGCAGGATAACGGTCGCCATTACGGCACTCCCACGGCAGTCATGTAGGTCCGCATGGCGTTGTAAAAAGAGACTTCCTTGCCGGCGAGGCTGGCGCCGATAAAGGATGCCGCGACGCGCGATGAGGAGAAAGACGCCGGACCCGCCACATAGGCGAGTGCGCCAAACTTCTTGTTCTGCAACGCAATCGACGGCGCGTTCGAGGTGATCGTCGAGACGCCGTTGCGATACAGTGCGGAGACCGCCGCTGCCGTGCGTTGGGAATGGAAGAAGCCGCTGGAATTTCCACCACTCGCCGGCGTGCCGGAGGGATTCGTGCCGGAGTTGATTTCCCAGCGGTAGTTGTTCGCGCCGTAATACGCGATGAGCATGCTGTAGGCGCCATAATCGAAGCCGAAGTCGACGCCGCCGATGGTGGCGCTTTGAGAAATCCACCCGCCGAAGCTCGCGTCGTCGCGCGTGTAATTGAGCCCTGCCGCCGCCGCACTCAGGTTCGTGTCGAGGTAACTGGTGGCGCCATTTCCGGTGTAGCCGAGGTTGGTCGTGAAGGCCGGGCTGTTGACTGCCGTGGCGGTGCTGCATGCCTTCAGGTCGATCAATGCCTGCATGGTGTTCTCGGCCGCGTGCAGCCAGATCCGATCAAGCATCGTCCAGACGCCGGCGCCTTTGAGGCTCACCATTAAACTGGAGACAAGAAGCTCGCGCGCGCCTGTGACGGTACCGCCGGCGGCTTTGACGGAATTGACCCACGTACGGGCGGAGGGGTCGGACGGCCCCAGTGCCAGGAGCTGCGAGGCGGCAATCATGTGCCGGCCTAAAAGTTCTGCGCCACGTCGGCTGCGAACCATGTCGTTCCGCCGTCGAGCGTGGTGAAGGTGAAGAGGTCGCGCTTGGCGTTGGTACTGCTGAGCGTCGGCGCGCCTCGCAGCCACGTCACCGATGCGGGCCAGGTCCACGTCCGGGGCGTGCCATCGGCCGTGAGCATGAGGGTGAAGTTCGCCGCATAGCCGGCGGTTATGTTCTGGATGCTGAGGGTAGAGACGTTGGCGGTGTTCGCCACCTTGAACACCGTCGCCGCGGAAAGATCGAGATTGAGCGTTCCGGCGGAGATCGTCGGGGCTGCATAGGTCTCGCGCTGACCCAGGCTGACGATGGGCCCGGTGAAGATGAAGTTGCCGTAATTATCGGCGAGCGGCGTCTTGCTGGCCGGCGCCACCAGAGAAACCGTCTTCGTGCCGGCCGAAAAGCTCACCGTCGCGCCCGTACTGGATTTTAGGGGCGTGGCGCGCGTGATGGCGCCGGCGTTAAAAGTGCATATCGCGATCTCCCACTCCGCCGCCGTGGCGTGCTCGATCAGGCCCCAGAAGGTGTCGCCGTTGGCGAACCCGGCCGCCGACAGACCCAGCATGCGAGTTGTGGCCCCTGCCAACGTAAGCGCGCCGGTGCCGGTGCCAAGAGTCGTTTCCTGGACACGATCGAGGATCCTGTGCGCCACTGGCTAGCCCCAGAGTTTGAGAATGGGTTTTGCGTTGGCGTTCACCGCCACGCCGAAGCAGAAGAGATTGCGCGAGGCGCCGAGGCCCAGCCGGTTGGCGTTGGCCACGTTGATCACCCGGCCGACCACGTCGGCGAACGGGTCCATCACGACGGCGATCTCAAAGACCTCTCGCCGGGTCCGCAGCAGCCGCATCTGGCGGTCGCCTTCGAGCTGGGCCGCGGCCTCCTCCGCGAACCCGCCCACGATCGAGACCACTGGCGCGGTCGGATAGCCCGCCGCCACCCACGGATCGTCGCTGCTGGTGAACCTGGTGTCCTGCCGGTAGATCGCCGCCAGCGACTGGGCGACCGAGCCCGCGATCTGGTTGGAGGCTAAAACCGTGTAATTGCGCGACCAGCCCATCAGGGTGGTGCGCCGGGGCGGCCGGTAGTCCGTCATCGCGGGCTCGTCGACGCGGATCTCGCCGGTGGCTCCGTCGCCCGGGTACGACAGCGAGAACAGGGGCGCTGCCGTGGCGGGATCTTCGATCTGGCCGACGGCGAGCCTTCCATCGAGCCGCATCGTCCACCAGCCGAGGCACCCGGCCATGACTTCGGCCAGCGCCGCGGCCTTGGTGATCTCGCGGTCAAAATAGTAGCCCAGCGTCGCGGTCTGGCGCTGTTCGAGGGCTTCCAGGGCGGCGAGGTCGAGCTGGTCGGGGTCGCCCAGCCGGATATTGCCGCGGCCGGTGGCGATGCGGCGCGCGATCTGGGCCCGCGTGTGGGGATACGAGAGGCCGTTGATGGCGTCGATGTCGCCGCGCACGTCGGCGGCAATGAGGTAGACCGGCGCACTGCCGAGCCGGAACAGGCCTTGCGCGATGCAGCTGGCATAGGCGCCCGGCGCCACCGTGGCGGCCGCGAGCAGGGCGTAGGTGGCATAATCGGCGCTGAAGGCGAGCGGCGCGCCACCGTCGCGCACGGCATCGATGGCCAGCACGGAGGAGCACGACACCTGGTAGATGAGGCCGGTGGCATTGATCTGGACCGGCGAGATATTGAACACCGAGCCGATGGCAAGCGGCTTGATCTGGCCAGCCAGGCTTGGATCTCCGTCCGTCCCACCGGTGCCGCCATAGCGCTGGCCGTGAAGCTCGGCCTGATTGAGCCGCCAGGCCAGGTCGCGGAGTAGTACCTCCTTCTTGCGGACGTTGTAGCGAAGGCCCGCCGTGGTGAGCCTGGCCACCGTCGAGAAGGTGGAATAGGCCGCATCCGGCTCGCCACGCATGAGCATGAGCGGGGCGCCGTCCCACCCGAGGGTGCGGAGACCGTCCAGCTCTCCATCGGGGTCCAGGAGTTCGAGGATGCCCACGGTAGCGCTGCCGCCGCCGTCGGCACCAAGCGAGAGGTTGATTTCGTAGTTGAAGGCGCCCGACAGCTTGCCCGGCAACCTCGGCCAGGGCGTCCACGATGGCGCCGACGCCGAACGGATCGAGGCCGATGGATCCCAGCTTGCCGCTCTCATCGACCTGCTGGGCCAGGGTCGCGATCTCGGCGATGTCGTCGCCCAGGTTGGTGACGATCCGCAGTTCGCCAGCGGTTTCAAAGTCGCGGAGCACCGAGGCCTCGCTCTTGCGCCGATCGAGCACCGAACCGTGGGCCCACGCCCGCGACCACAGCAGCCAGTGCCGGGTGACCCGGTCTCGACCGAGTACTGCGAGGCCCAGCAGATCGTCCAGGCCGCCGCCGTCGATGCCGATCACCACCACCTCGCTCCGCTCGAGCAGGGCGTCCAGGGTGAGCGACCTGTCGGCGGCCCGCTGCCAGAGATCGGCGCCAACCCAGCGATCGGAGCGAAGCGCGAGGCCGATTTCTATGTTCAGGTGCTGCGACGCCCAGCGGACGATCTCGCCCTGGCCTTTGGCCCTCGCCTGCGCCCAGTCGTCTTCCAGCCGCTTGATCGTCACCGACCGGTCCCGGTTCGGCGTCACCATCCACCAGTTGCTGGAATCCTGCCAGGCCGGCGGATCGGCCGTGTCGTTGGCGATGTCCTCCGGGAACTCGTAGAGCACCGGCAGCATGGCTCCTTGGGTCTTACCGTCCCGGATGCCACGCGCCACCATCAGCTC
>JABMNB010000362.1 GCA_013205335.1 Rhodospirillales bacterium | reverse complement strand
GTCTTCGCCGGCCCGACCGTGATCGCGACCGGCAAGAGCCCGATCCTGAACGTCAGGGAACAAAAGACCTACGACTTCCGCTGGGTGTGCGTGTACGTCACCGCGCAGGACGGGTGGCAACTCGCGGTGAGCCAGGCGACGCGGTTGGCGTAATCGCGAACCAATTCGCACCGCATTTTCATCGGTAGCTTTTCTATTTTTTTGAAGGGCATTCACCCTTATTTACCAACGTCGCCGAAAACGAGCTAGCCGGACCGGCAATGACCTTGAACAATGAACTAGAGTCGGTCTGCCGATGAGAGATGGTAACCGTAGCAGCATCGCCCGCATTCAAGCATGCCAGCCGCGTGCCTCCGAAGCCCACCGTCCATCCTCTATTAGAGGATCGCTCTGTTGCTTCGAAAGCGTCTGTCGTTTTGCCGTTCACGTTCAAGAACAACTCGACGTAGTGCATTCCTGTTTGCGGAATCTCAATCATCACAAAAGCATTGATTGCGTAGAGTCCGCTTACTTTAGGCCTAAAAGACCATGGCCGCGTTGCCACTAGCCCGTCATCATCAACAACTTTTTCGTCAAATAGAACTGGCGCTCGCTCGGCGTCTCCCCAGTATCCTGAGGGCTGCGGCGCTCGTGAAAGTTCCATGGGAGCTTTCAGTTGATAAAGCGCGGCCGGTTGCTGGAGCTTCTCAAGTTTAGAGATTTGGCCGGCAAGATGCCCGTAAGCCCATACGGCTGCGGTGATAGCTATTGGCATGATAACGCTAAGAGTTAAAGCAATCGCCTTTATTCGATTTAGAACAGCTTCGATCTGAGCAAGGTTCTGCTCCAGGCGAACGAGCATCGAAGCGCTACCCGTCGATTCATGCTGGTCGATCAACATCCACCCCCTTCGGTTGCAGTATTGATTGCATATCTTTTTATCACGCGACGCAACCACAACTTGCAAATCTGCGCCCAGGAGCATGCCTTTATGTGAGTTAGCACCAGTTCGTCTTGCCTTGAGTACATCGACGACGAGTATGTCGGGCAGAAACAATTGATCTGCTTAAGACGCTGTCGACATCAGGGACTACGCGACGCCGAGCAGTTCGGTCAGGAATCCCCGTCGTCCCGAGCGGAGCGCAGCGTAGTCGAGGGACCTTTTTTTCCGGCGCACGATCCGTTGAAACGAAAAGAGGTCCCTCGACTGCGCCGCCCTGCGGCGGCTTCGCTCGGGACGACGGCTCTCTTTGATCAAACAAAAAGCCCGCCGCGGCTGTCGCCGGGCGGGCTTTCCGTTTCAGGTGACGCGGCTCAGGCGTGGACGTCGAAGCGGTCGAGGTTCATGACCTTGGTCCAAGCGGCGACGAAGTCCTTCACGAACTTCTCCTTGGCGTCGGACTGGGCGTAGACCTCGGCCAGCGCGCGGAGCTGGCTGTGCGAGCCGAAGATCAGGTCGACGCGCGTGCCGGTCCACTTCACGGCGCCGGACGTGCGGTCGTGGCCCTCGTAGACGCCCTCTTCGCCGGCGACCGGCTTCCACTCGGTCGCCATGTCGAGCAGGTTGACGAAAAAGTCGGTGCTGAGCGTCTCCGTCTTCGACGAGAGGACGCCGTGCTTCGACTTGCCCGTGTTCGCGCCCAACACGCGCAGCCCACCGACCAGCACCGTCATCTCCGGCGCCGTCAGCGTGAGGCGCTGGGCATGGTCGACCAGCCGCTCCTCGGGCGATTGCGGCATCTGCGTGCCGACGAAGTTGCGGAAGCCGTCGGCCGTCGGCTCGAGCGGTTCGAAGGAGTGGACATCGGTCTGCTCCTGCGAAGCATCCATGCGGCCCGGCGTGAACGGGACCTTCACGTCGTGGCCGGCGGCCTTGGCCGCCTTCTCGATGCCGGCGACTCCGCCCAGCACGATCAGGTCGGCCAGCGACACCTTCATGCCGCCCACGGCGGAGGCGTTGAAGTCCTTCTGCACCGCTTCGAGCTTCTGCAGGACCGCGGCCAGCTCGGCCGGCTGGTTGACCGCCCAGTCCTTCTGCGGCGCGAGGCGGAGGCGGGCGCCGTTGGCGCCGCCGCGCTTGTCGGCGCCACGGAAGGTCGCGGCGGAAGCCCACGCCGTCGTGACGAGTTGCGACACGGTGAGGCC
>JABMNB010000361.1 GCA_013205335.1 Rhodospirillales bacterium | reverse complement strand
TATCTCGGCGCGGTCGTGCTGATCTCCTGCACGCCGGGGCCGAACGTGCTCTACGTGACGACGCGCAGCATCCGCTTCGGCCTCGGCCCGGCCTTCATCGGCGTGGCCGGCTGCCTCGCCGCACTCGTGCTGATGCTGACGGGGTCGGTCGCCGGCCTCAGCGCGGTGCTGCTGGCGCTGCCCGGCGCCTTCGACGTGCTGAAGATCGCGGGCGCCGCCTATCTGGTCTATCTCGGCATCCAGCTCTGGCGCGAGCCTGTCGCGGAGGAAGCGCCGCCAGCCTCTCCCGGAACGTCGGGCGTGGCGCTGTTCCGCGACGGTTTCCTGGTAGGCATCAGCAATCCCAAGCTGCTGGTCTTCGCCGCGGCGTTCTTTCCGCAGTTCATCGACCCCACACGCGCCTGGGGGCCGCAATTCGCGCTGATGGTCACGACGTTCCTGGGCGCCGAGCTGTTCTTCTACTCGGTCTATGCACTCTCGGGCCGCAAGCTCGCGGACCGGCTTATGCACGGGATCTGGCGCCGCTGGCTCAATCGCGCGAGCGGCGCCGTCTTCGTGGGCTTCGGCGTCGCCCTGCTGCGCTTCAAGCCGTGAGGTTCAGGAGACCTCGAGCACCGTGAGTCGGTGCCTGCGGCCGTCACGGGCCGTCCAGGCGATCGACTGGCCGACCGCCAGGCCGATCAGCGCGGCGCCGACCGGGGTCATCACCGAGAGCTTGCGGGCGTCGCTGTCCTCGTCGACGGGATAGACCAGCGTCTCCGTCAGCTCGTGCTGCTCGCCGTCCGTGCCGGCGTCCGAGCGGAAGGTCACGGTCGAGCCCATGCGCACCACGTCGGCCGGCACCTTGTCCTCGCTCACCACCTTGGCGCGCTCCATCTCGGCCAGCAGTTCCTCGGCGACCTCGGGCAGACGCTCCAGCGAGGCGGTGGCGAGGTCGGTCAGCCGGTCGCAGTCGGCGTCGCTGACGACGATGTGAGGAACGGAACGGTTACGTGCAACGGCGGGCATCGCGGATGCTCCTGCATTTGATTGAGACGAATTGGATTGATCGGTGACCGCCGCCTGAGAAATCAAAGCGTGGCGATCGGAGTGCCCCGATGCCGGGACACAATGGCCGGCTCGGGGACTACGCTTGCGCGATCGGATGGTTCCGCCGCGGCACGAGCAAAAGAAGAGCCGGGAAGTTCATGACCCGGAGGTAAGCCTCTCCGCCGGGCCTTTCAAGCCTCGTCCGCGGTCGGCTATTTCGCCAGCCTGCGTGCCCGCTTCGCCAGATAGACCTGCAGGTGCGCGTAGGCGAGGCGCAGGTTGGGCGTGGCGAGTCCAGCCTTCTTCGCGCGGGCGATCATGTCGCCCACGATATGGTCGGCCTCGACCATCCCGCCCTTTTCCAGATCGTGCAGCATCGAGGCGGTGAACTTCGAGCCCTTCACGGTCAGGAACGAACGGACGGTCTTCAGGCCCTTTTCGCCGGGATCGTGGCCGGCGGCGGCCCCGACCTGGCGCGCCTCCTCGACCGTCTCCAGGACGATCGCCAGGCCTTCGTCGGCTTCGAGCACGTCGCCGGACGAACCGCGCATCAGGCAGCAGGTCGCGGCCAGGGTGCACAGCATGATCCACTTGTCCCAGAGATCCTGGACGATGTTGGCGTTCAGGCCGCCGTCGATGCCCGATGCCTTGATGGCGGCATCGAGATCGTTCAACGCCTTGCGCGCCGGCTTCCCGTCGCGCTCGCCGAACGAGATCACGGCGAAGGGACTGGTGTGCAGGATGTGCCCTTCCCCGTTCATGGCGACGCCGACCCTCGCGAGCCCGCCCACCACCTTCTCCGCGCCGAAGCGGGCGTCGAGCGCCTCGAGATGGCGCATGCCGTTCAGCAGCGGCACGATCGTCGTGTGGGCGCCGACCGCCGGCACAATGGCATCCATCGCCGAGTCGAGATCGTAGGCCTTGCAGGTCAGCAGGATGACGTCGTAGGCGCCACCCTCGCTGCCGCTGACAACCGTCTTCACCTTCTGGGTGACGTCGCCCTTGGTGCTCCTGATCACCAAGCCGTCGCGCTGCAGCGCCTCGTTACGACCCGCGCGCACGAGGAAGGTCACGTCGGCGCCGCTCTGGTGCAGGCGTCCGCCGACATAGCCGCCGATCGCGCCGGCGCCGAGGATCAGGATCTTCATGGCAAGCTCCTACTTCAGTCCGCTGCGCACCCGGCGCGCCTCGTAGGTCTGCAGATGGGCATAGGCGTAGCGCAGGTTGGGCGCGGCGATGCCGTGCTTGCGGGCGCGTCCCAGCATGTCGCCGACGATCTGCCTGCCCTCGGCGGCGCCGCCCTTCTCCATGTCGCCCAGGATCGAGGCCACCGCCTTGGAACCCTTCGCCGTCAGCATGGACTTGAGGTTGGCCACGACCTTGTCGCTGGGCGACTGGCCCTCGGCCTCGGCGACCTTGCGGCTCTCCTCCAGGGTCTCGGCCACGATCGCGGCGCCGTCTTCGCTCTCCATGATGTCGCCGATCGTGCCGCGCATCGAGGCGCACATGCCGGCGATCGTCGACAGCATGATCCACTTGTCCCAGAGGTCCTGGTTGATGTTGTCGTTGAGCCCGCCTTCGATGCCGGCCTTCCTGCAGGCGGCGTCGAGCGCGACCAGCGACGGCCGCGCGGCTGTCCCGTCGCGCTCGCCGAACGACACGCCCGAGGCGCCGCTGTGCAGGATCTCGCCATTGGGACCCAGCATGCCGGAGATGCGGGCGAGGCCACCCGCCACGCGCGCCGCACCGAACCGGCCGTCGAGCGCGGCGAAATGGGCGTGGCCGTTCAGCATCGGCACGATGGTGGTGTCCGGCCCGACCGCCGGGGCGATCGAGTCCATGGCCGAGTCGAGATCGTAGGCCTTGCAGGCCAGCACGACGACATCGTAGGGCCCACCCTCTCTGCCGTTGGTCACGACCTTGACGGGCACGACGGCGTCGCCCTTCGGGCTCTTCACGACAAGGCCTTCCTTGCGCACCTTCCCGGCGCGCTTCTCGCGCAGCAGGAAGGTGGTGTCGATGCCGGCCTGTGTCAGGCGCGCGCCCCAATAGCCGCCGACCGCGCCGGCGCCGAGAATCAGGATCTTCACTTCTTGAGGTTCCTTTCGGTCAGCCAGTCGTCGAGCCACGTGGCGAGGTCGTCGGTCTGGTGATGGATGTGGCTGAGATCGGCATCGGCCGCGCGCTTCACGCTCTCGTCGGTGCGGATCCACACCGTGCGCATGCCGATGTCGGCGGCGGGCTTCAGGTTGACGGAGATGTCATCGGCGAAGGCGGCGCGGGTCGGATCGATGCCGTGCTTCTTCACCAGCGAGTCGTAGATCTGCGGGTGGGGCTTGGGCCAGTACTCGCCCGCCGCGATGTCGAAGATCGCCTCGAAATGATGCGCCACGCCCAGCCGCTCCATCACGCGCTCGGCGTGCGGCACGTCGCCGGCGGTGAAGATGAGCTTGCGACCCGGCAGCGCGCGCAGCGAGGCTTCCAGCGCGGGATGGGCCTCGACCGGCGAGTAGTCGATGTCGTGGACGTAGTCGAGATAGTGCGTGGGATCGACGCCGTGCAGGGTCATCATCCCGCGCATCGAGGTGCCGTGGTCGCGCCAGTACTGCTTCTGGACGATCCTCGCCTCTTCCGGCGTGACCTTCAGCCAGTCGGCGATATAGCGCCCGATACGGACGTCGATCTGCGAGAACAGATTGCAGCGCGCCGGATAGAGCGTGTTGTCGAGATCGAACAGCCAGACGTCGGGATCGTGCGCCGGGGGAGCGTATTTGGGAGCCATTGACGCTGGATTACCGGCCGGCCGTGCGCTTGTCGAGCCGGCGCTTTATAAGGGCGACGATGGATATGCTGACGATCGTTCTCCTCGCCGCTGTCGTGCTCCTCGCTGTTGTCCTGGCCGTGACCCTGATCCGCCAGGGCGGCGGCGGCCGCGAGGCCGAGCAGATGCGCCAGCACCTTGCCCTGGCGCTGAGCCAGCAGGCCGAGACCGTGCAGCGGGTGGAGAATTCGCTGCGCGAGCAGGAACGGGCGCTGAGCAAGGTCGTCGAGGAGCGGCTCGACCGCACCGAGAAGGCCACGGGGCAGATCGTCACCGACCTGCGCGAGCGGCTGGTCCGCATCGACGAGGCGCAGAAGAAGATCGGCGAGCTGTCGACCCAGGTCGTGAGCCTCCAGGAGGTCCTGTCCAACAAGCAGGCCCGCGGCGCCTTCGGCGAGGTCCAGCTGAACGACCTGGTCCAGAGCGCCCTGCCGCCCTCGGCCTACGACTTCCAGGTGACCCTCTCGACCGGCGTGCGCGCCGACTGCCTGCTGAAGCTGCCCAATCCGCCGGGCTCGATCGCCATCGACGCCAAGTTCCCGCTGGAAAGCTACAGCCTGCTGCGGGCGGTGCCGGCCGGCGACGGCGCGGCGCTGCTGGCGGCGCAGCGCGGCTTCCAGCAGGCGATCCGCAAGCACATCGCCGACATCCGCAGCAAATACATCGTGCCCGGTGAGACCGCCGAATCGGCGCTGATGTTCCTGCCTTCGGAAGCGGTCTATGGCGAGCTGCACGCCAACTTCACCGGCCTGGTCGAGGAATCCTACAGGGCGCGGGTGTGGATCGTGTCGCCGACCACCATGATGGCGACCCTCAACACGGTGCGCGCCGTCCTGAAGGACGTGCGCATGCGCGAGCAGGCGGGCGAGATCCAGAAGACGGTGGGTCTGCTGCTCGACGACGTGAAGCGGCTCGACGAACGGGTCGAGAAGCTCAAGTCGCATTTCGTGATGACGGAGAAGGACCTGAAG